>JAJYPT010000242.1 GCA_021795135.1 Actinomycetes bacterium | reverse complement strand
AGTCCTTCTTCATTGCCTATAGTTGGACAATTTTTAAAAAATATACCTTCTCAACTAGTACAGGATTTACCCAAGAGCTGGCTAGGCCTAAAGCTGAGATCTTCTCCGGTTTGGAAAAGCTTTGCCTATGAACAACGTTGTTTAGTAAAAGAAACTCCTCAATTGGAAAATTCATTACCCACAATAGATATTCCAATAAGTGTTATTCATGGTCTAGAGGATGAAATTATCTCGATTCAAGCTGGCCTAGACTTAGCTAGACATTTACCAAAAGCTAATTTAGTTCCAATTGCCAATAGAGGTCATTTTTTACCCTACGAAGATCCAGAGGTTATTGTTGAGACTATAAAAAACATTCAAATCCAAATACTAAATGGTGTATAAGTTCTAGTTTTGTATTTGGATTTTATAATTTTGTATATCTAAAGGGGTATCTATGTCTAAGAACTCTTTTGGATCTATTTTGCTAGACCACATGTTTTCATCAATCCAATCTATCTTGGTCTTATCAAAGAGTGATTTCATAGATCTTTCCCCTTCACTTACAAGTACTTGTGCTATTTCTAATGAATCTTTTGAGAATCGAGCACATAAGGGTTGAGGTTTTGTTTCCAGAGTTGGTATTACGGTATTTACAGAAGGCCAATTGACTAACAATGAAATTAGATTACTGCTAGCAAAGGGTAAATCACAAGCTAAAACAACAACAGGACCCAAATAGTTATATTTTGTTTCTAATTCTTGTTTTGCTGTAGCTAAAGCAACCAAAGGACCCCCAAAACGGGGACTTTCTAATACAAAATCTAATCCAGAATATCCTGGGCCTATCTCTAGGCAAGGGTAGCTGTATTGGCTTAGTAGATTAGCCAACCTAGAAGAACAACTTTGACCATTGATTAACAAAGTTGCTTTATCTTTGCCCATGCGAGTACTAGATCCGCCAGTTAGGATGATCCCAGCTACAGATTTATTTTTACTAGGCATATCTATATGATTGCTAAAATTATGGCTAATTGTAGTGTAATTTTTAATATTATTGAATTAAGCTCTCTAAATTGTTTTACAACCCCAGCCAAAGGAGTTTCTCGATTAAGGATCTATTAAAATTCAACCTTTGAATAAAAAAATTTTAGCTGGGAGATATCAGCTGCAATCTTTGTTGGGACAAGGAGGCATGGCTGAAGTCTATGACGGAGTTGACTTGCGCTTGCAAAGACCTGTTGCAGTTAAGCTTCTTTTAGCTCATATGGCTTTACAGCCTTTGCTAAGAGCTCGTTTTGAAGCAGAAGCTCTTTCAGCTGCTCGCTTGAGTCATCCAAATGTAGTAAGTATCTATGATACTGGGGAAGAAGAAGGTATTCCCTTTATAGTTATGGAACGTCTTCCTGGCAAAACCCTTTCTGATATTTTGCAAGCCGGTCCAATGTTGGAAAAAGATGCTTTAGCAATGGCAATAGATGTTCTGGCAGCCTTAGAAGCAGCCCATAATTGTGGAATTATTCACAGAGATATAAAGCCTAGCAATATCTTGATGACTACTAAAGGATCAGCAAAAGTAGCAGATTTTGGAATAGCTAAAACTAATGAGGATTTGGAAAGCTCTAATGATTTGACTGCTACTAATTCAGTGATTGGAACTCCTAGATATTTAGCTCCTGAAAGGATAGAGGGCAAAAGTGCTACTCCTGCTTCTGATATTTGGTCTTTGGGGGTTGTTCTTTATGAGGCATTATCTGGGGTAAAAGCTTTTACAGGTGGATCTGCTTTTGATGTTGCTTCTGCTATAAAGACAATTGAGCCAATTGGTTTAGAAGAGCTAAATCCTACTTTGGCTAGCTCTACTGTTGAGGCTGTAAAAAAAGCCATGGCTAAAGATCCCCGCGACCGTTTTAACTCAGCTGGTGAAATGATTGAAGCTTTAAATGGTGTTAATAATAATCCTAGTAATTTAGATAAAACCGCACTTTTAGGAGCTGCAGCTATTGAAGGTGCTTTGTTAGGAGCTTCGTCAGCTTCTTTATCAAGTGATTCAAACCCAACTCAAATTATTAAACCTTTAGGACCACAAGAACAAAAAACTATTTTACAAACAATCAAAATGCCTAAAACTTTATCTGCTTTTGGCATTTTTAATTTATCCAAAAAAGAAAAAATAATTGGAGCTATTGTTGCATTGATTGTTTTATTGTTGCTTTTTTTGCCCTCTTTGTTGTCTACAGGCTCTGGTTCTATTCATAGAACTACTCGTCCTATTTCAACTACAACTATTCCAACTACAACCACAACTATTGCCCCTACAACTACAACTACAACTATTGCGCCCACAACCACAACTACAATTGTTCCAACTACAACTTCGGCTCCTGTAGCAGCACCACCTCCTGGGTCTGATCAGTCAAAAAAACACAAGGGTAAACATTAGGACAAAAATTAAAAAATGTTTTCTAACCACAAGGACCCCTTGTTGGGTTTTAAAGAATTAATTAACAACACATCTCAAGAACGACTTCATTTAGATGAAGTATCTTTTCAAATTTCATCTTATTTGGGTTCAGATATTGTTCCAGTTCAAGGTTGTATAATCTTAGATGATCTAGCTAAACAATTTAGCGGCAATACTTTGGCGGATTTGTCCAGATTTATTTTTTTAAATTTAGGTTTTAAAGCAAATAAGGAAAATGACTATGATTATCAAAATTATCTGCTGGATCACCTACTGAGATCTAAAGTTGGAATATCACTTACATTAGGCATAGTCATACTTGAAATTGGTCGTCGAATAAATCTTAATTTGGCAGGAGTGACCATGCCTGGTCATTTTTTAGTAAAA
>JAJYPT010000241.1 GCA_021795135.1 Actinomycetes bacterium | reverse complement strand
ATCTTCAGATTTTTCATCTAACATTCGGATTATTCCTCTAATTTGACCCTCTACTCTACGTAATCTTTTTCTAGCATCTTCAACAGATTCTTGAGGAAAATCCATCATTGTCTCCTAGGCAACTCGGCCACCTTTGCCTCGACCTACAACTGGTAGACCTGCTGATTGCCATGCTCTCATTCCGCCTTTGACATTTATTGCTTCAAATCCAGCTCGTTTGAGTGAAGCAGCAGCTCTAGAGGCTCTTCCTCCAACAGCACAAATAGTAAGAACTTGTCTATCTTTAGGTAATGTGTTGAGTTTAGTCTGCAACTGACCTAAAGGGATATGTCGAGCAGAAGGGGCATGACCTTGTTTCCATTCTTGAGGTTCTCTTACATCTATTAATAAAGCACCATTTTTAATTAACTCTTGGGCTTTATTGGGGTCAACTGTTGAAATAGATTTTGAAAACAATGAAGAAAATAGACCCATTAATACTCCTTAAAAGCGATGTATAAACTATAGAACAAGATACCCCCTACGGTAATTCCATACTTGGTAAGTTTTTTGCACAAAGTTAGTTTTAGTTGGCTTTTTACTAACAAGCCAACTAAAACTAACAGTCCTTTACCAGGGATAATTTATAATAAGGCAAAAACTTGTGGGATTTTAAAAGCTGAATAAATTATTTAACTTCTAAAATACCTCCTTGAAAAAGCTCCTCACGAGTTAGAGGCATGCCGCTAATAGAGCCATTTGGACCTTTTTCTGGTTTGACTGCCAAAACTTGATGTATAGAAGTGAGACCATTTTCGAAGTTGATCGCAGATCCTGCCATATAAATCCTCCATACTTTAGCTCTTCCTGGACCTACTATGGAAACAGCTTCTTCCCAATTGTCTTCTAGGTTTTGTACCCAATGGCGCAACGTCATGCCATAGTGTTCCCTTAGAGATTCTACGTCTCTAACTTCAAAGCCACATTGTTGAGCCACACTGATTACATTTCCAACCTCTACAAGTTCTCCATCGGGAAAAACATAGCGGTCGATAAAACTACGAGAATTAGGAATATGAGGTCCAGGAGGACGAGAAATTCCATGATTCAAAAGTCTACCTCTAGGTTTTAGAAGACTAAATAGAACTTCAAAATAAGCTTTGAGCTTATCTAGTCCAACATGTTCAAACATTCCTATACTAGAAATAGAATCAAAAGGTTGCTCATTTATGTCTCTATAATCTTGTAATTTAATGGTTACCCTAGAAGAAAGTCCTGCTTCTTCAACTCTTCTTTGAGCTACTTTAGCTTGTTCTTCTGACAGAGTTACACCTAAAGCTTCAACTCCATAATTTTGAGCTGCATGTAAAACCATGCCTCCCCATCCACAACCTACATCTAAAAGACGCATACCTTCTTTTAGACCTAGTTTTCTACAAATGAGATCATATTTTGCTTTTTGAGCATCATCTAAAGATGTAGTTGGAGAAGTGAAACGAGCACAAGAATAAGTAAGAGTTTCTCCTAGAAATAAACGGTAAAAACTTTCAGGCAAATCATAGTGATGAGATATAGCTGTTCTGTCTCTTGGTTTAGAATGTTTGATTCCTTTTATTTTTATTTCTTCTGGAGGAGAAGGTAATGGAGGCCCTATGGCTTTGTATTTTAGGGCAGCCTTTACAATGGCAGCCCACCCCTTAGCATCTATCTTTAGAGAAGATTCTCCTGGAGTAGGTGTTGCTCCAAGATAATTGCTAATTAAAGGATAAATTTTTCCTTCTAATTCGATATCTCCTGCTACATATGACCTTGCTAGGCCCAGCTCACCTGGAGCATAAAGAAGTCTTCGTAACACGTTAGGATTCTTTATGGTGATTGTAATAGGAGCTTTTTCATCTCCCAAAACGGATCCATCCCAAAATTTAACAGAGATATTAGGATTGGCCTTCATAATGGATCCTATTATTGGTTTAAACTCTTGTGCTACTAAAGATGATTCCATGGCATCTCCTAATTTTTTACAAATTGCTAAATCAGTTAGTGACTGATCAAATAATAACTATTACTACTTTTACTCAATAAGAGAGGGTCTAAACTTTATTAATGGATAAATTAGAAAGAATAACTAATTTAATCTTAGTTCTTTTAGATGCAAGAGAGCCCTTGAGTTTGAGTATTATTGCGGACAGAATAGGGGGATACCCCGAGTCAAAAGATGCACGAAAGAGGGCTTTTGAAAGAGACAAACAAGAACTAAGAAAATTAAAAATACCTTTGCGTTCAAAGCCTATTCCAGGACCAGAACAAATTGGGTATAGAATTTATCCCGATGAATATTATCTTCCAGATCTCAATCTAACACAAGACGAACAAGTTGCATTAAATTTAGCTCTGAACACAATTCAAGTTGATCAAATTCAAGTTGATCAAATAATGACAAAATTAGGGGGTCTAGAGTCAAAGGACCAAAATCCAGTTGCCATATTATCATTTGAACCTAACTTGTCCTTAATCCATGAAGCAATTAGCAATAAACATCCCATAAGTTTTGACTATAAGAATAAAAAGCGCATAGTTATTCCTTATACTTTGATATTTAGTGCAGGACACTGGTATGTTACAGGGCTTGATAAAGATAAATTAGCTGAACGCACTTTTCGTCTTGATCGCATAATTTCATTAGAAGAACTTGTTGAAGTTGTAGATGAGAATTTATATCATTTCCCAATTGCAGATGCGATAGAAAAAAAACCTTGGAGGATGGGATCTCAAGATTCTATCGAGGTAAAAATTTTATTAGATCCTTTAGCTATGGCAAGGTCCTTACATGAAATCGGTGAAGAAAATATAATAGAAAAAAAA
>JAJYPT010000240.1 GCA_021795135.1 Actinomycetes bacterium | reverse complement strand
CTGGGCAGGAACCCCACCAGCAAGGGCAACATGGAGTTCTCCTCCTGTTGATACATCTAATGACATTCCCTCTTCATAAGCTAGACGGGCCATAGCTTTTGACAAAAAAGCCTTAGAGGCATAAGCAACCCCTTCTCCCCAAGCAGAAACCGCCTCTTTGCACCGGTCTCTAAGGTATTGTTCATCATAGACAAACAACGGAGTACCATATTGTGAAGCTAAATCTAATAAATCAACACCTGCAATAGATAATCTGCCATTTTTTATCCGAGCCGAATCGGGCAATAAAGAGATATCTAAAGCATTTCCATTCTCTGGCAAATCACATCTCCTCAGGAGCGCTAACTCCTAAAATCTTAAGTCCAATATTGAGCCCAATCCTTACAGCTTCTACTAAATAGAGCCTAGCTTGGGTCAACTGGGGAGAAATTCCTTCTCCCATTACATAACAATCATGATAAAAGCCATGGAAGCGACCTGCAAAATCTCTAACCCAGTTAGTTATTTTATAAGGTGCTCTTTCATTACATGCCAACAATATAGTCTCGGGCAACTCTGATAAGGCTCTCAATAGATCTTTTTCACGCTCATGGACAAGTAAGGAAAAATCAACTTCTTGTGGACTAAGTTGGACTATTCCTCTTTCTTTTGCAACTTTTGCAATAGAAGCTACTCTGGCATAAGCATATTGAATATAATAAACAGGATTTTCCATAGTATTGCTAGATACAACATCAAGATCAAAAACAAGTCTTGTATCAATTGATTGCAATAAAAAAGTAAGTCTGGCTGCATCGGGACCTACTGCATCTAAAACATCTGAAAGAGCAACCATATCTCCTGTACGCTTAGATAACCGCACGGGCTGTCCATTTTTAACCAAAGTCACAAGTTGGCCCAATATGACCTCTAGGCAGTTAGGATCGTATCCTAATGCTGCTACTCCAGCTTTGAGTCGAGTTACATAACCATGGTGATCAGAACCCCAAATATCTATCAAAAGATCAAAGCCTCGTTGAAATTTATCTCTGTGATAGGCAATATCGGGCAATACATAGGTAGGTTGACCGTCAGATCTTATAATTACTCTGTCTTTATCATCATCAAAAGCAGTAGTGCGCAACCAAGTAGCACCATCTAATTCATAGACAACGCCTCTAGAGCTTAGCTTTTCTAAGGTTTGATCAATAGCTCCTGATTCAATTAAAGAATTTTCTGAATACCAAGTGTCAAAATAAACTCCCATCTTGGCAAGGGTTTCTCGTAAGTCTTTTAAAACCCTGTCATATCCCCAAAGGGCTGGATCTGCATCGTCTGGCATCTCAGCTGCCCATTCGGTGATATATTCACCTTGATAACCATTAGAATCTACTTCTTTGCCTGCTTTTTTTGCTGCTAGGGACTGGGCGAAAAGCTGCATTTGTTTTCCCCGGTCATTTAGATAATATTCTCTATGGACCTTGTAACCACAAAATTGTAATAAGTTGCACAAACTATCGCCAAAAGCTGCCCAACGTCCCCCACCAGCGTGTAAAGGCCCGGTTGGATTTGCAGAAACAAACTCTACATTTACAGAGATTGATTTACCAATTTCAGATCTACCAAAGTTATTCTCGCCTAAAGAAATGGCTTCTAACATCACTTCATAAAGCCAACTATCATGGAGATAAAAATTAATAAATCCAGGACCTGCTATTTGAATCTCTTTTACTACAGAAGGACAAATTGGTTCCATAGATTCGACTAACTTTTGGGCTAAAACTCTAGGAGGTACTCCTGCTGGCTTTGCCGCAGCTAGGGCAATATTGGATGACCAATCTCCATGTTCTTTTCTAGCTGGACGCTCTAAGCCAATGCCAATAGCAACATTTATATCTAAAGATTTTAAACCCTGTTTGAGACATTCAATTAAATTTTGTTTTATGGAACTCATTAGTTAGGGTTCTAGGATTGACTAGAACTAATCAACTCCTCAACTTTTTCTAATAACGACAAAGGATCAAAAGGCTTAGTAATATATTCATCAGCGCCTGTCTCTTTGCCTACACTAATATCTAAAAATTGAGCTTTAGCAGAAAGAAGTATTATTGGGATGTTTCTAGTTTGGGGATTAGCCCTTAGCTTTCTAGCTACTTCTAGTCCATCCATACGCGGCATCATAATATCTAAAATTACTATGTCAGGATTCATAGACACACTAAATTGGAGGCCTTGTTCCCCATCGGAGGCAATAATTACTTCATGTCCTTCGATTTCAAAATTAACCTGAAGTAATTTTTGAATTACTGGATCATCATCTATAACAAGTATTTTAAATACCGCCATAATAAGTCATCCTAGTGGCATGTAGGTAGGAGATTTAAAGATACAATCTTGTTCTAAGGAGCCCTCGTAGCTCAGGGGATAGAGCATCGGCCTCCGGAGCTGAGTGCGCAGGTTCGAATCCTGTCGAGGGCACATGTACACAAATTCTCCTTTTGTGAATTGATCTAAAAAAGCAAGACTGGCAAAGATTTTTTAATGATATATAACTAATTATTGATATAGCCTAATTGCTTTATAACCCTAAGACAAAACTAGAACAGCTCAGGTCATATTTATAATATTATAGTTTAATCCCAAAACTTTTAGGACAAAATAACTTTAATCCTTATAAATATGGTAATTCTTGTGTGTAAGTTTTTAATAAATTTTAACAAACAAAAAAATAAATTTTCTAATTTTTCTTATGGAAAATAACTCCTACGACAAGAAATATTAGATTGCCAACTAGCCTAGAATCACAAGTCTAAATATTGCCCAATCTGCCGGAACGATAATCTTCATAAGCTTGTACAACTTC
>JAJYPT010000239.1 GCA_021795135.1 Actinomycetes bacterium | reverse complement strand
CATAAGCCTCTTCAGCTAATTTATTTTTTTCCATAAAAATATTTCTCCTCTTTTCCATAAAAAAGTTAAAAACATCTACAATTAAAGATATTCAATAATTATAAAACTTATAATAATAACCCCCCCAATGTCTAAGTAGACGACAACAAACACTTCCCCTAATATAAATTTAAACAATAAATCTAAAAAGTGTTTAAGTTGATTATCATTCAATGGGTAACAGAATAATAGGGAGATTAAGAAAAAATATCGACAAACAAAATCGGCAGTAAACCAACCAGCATTATATTAAAGACGTCCCTTTTCTCTTACTAAAACTCCTCTTAGAGATTTAGCTAATCAAAAGATTTAAGAGCCTTTTACTTAGGGTATTTATTTATAGAAAAGAACGACTATTATTCAAACCTTCAACATCGTTCTTTGTAAAATTGTCCTAGATTATTCAATTTATTATGTTTCCTCTTGGCTCTATTTTGTCAAAAATAGAGCCATAAACTATTTAAGTTCTACTTTATATCAAATATATATATTTTGAAAATACATTCTTTTTTCTGTATATACATATATACCTATACAATTGATAACAAGGAAGGAAATAAAAGTTACTCCCATTAACATAACCCCACCCTATCTATGAGTTTTCTTTTTTATCGGGGTAATTTTTAGTTTTAGCTTCATGCTATTGGCTCAATGATAAGTTAGAACAAAAGTAAAAAATAAAAGTCTCAATAACGCTTATGAAAACATAGATATTTTCAATAGCGCTACTAGGAGTAAAACATGGAGTTATCCAATTCTTTAATAGTTGATTTTTACGAACTAACAATGGCTTCTGTCTATTACAAAGATCAAATAGCAAATTCTGATTCTACTTTTAGCTTATTCGTACGTTCTTTGCCTCCTAATAGGAATTATCTAGTAGCTGCAGGCCTACAAGACATACTTGTCTGGTTGGAAGAATTTAGATTCAGCGAACAGGATTTACATGCTTTGAAACAACTGGGGACCTTTGATGATCAATTTTTACATTGGCTATCAGAACTGACTTTTACAGGCAATGTCAGAGCAGTTCGAGAAGGAACCTTGGTTTTTGCAGGAGAGCCAATACTAGAGATACAAGCTCCCTTGGCTCAAGCACAATTGATTGAGACTTTTCTGCTAAACCAAATAACTTTGCAAACTGTCTTAGCAACAAAAGTAAGTCGTCTTCGACATGCTGCTAAAGATAAAATTTTGATGGACTTTGCCCTAAGAAGAACCCAAGGCATAGATGCGGGAATGAAATTGACCAAGATTAGTAAAATGATGGGTCTCAATGGTACAAGCAATGTAATGGCAGGAATAAACTATAATTTCGACCTAAGCGGAACAATGGCACATTCTTTTGTGCAATCCTATAAAAGCGAAAAAGATGCTTTTGAAGCTTATGTTAGAGCATTTGGCAAGGATGCAATTTTATTAGTCGATACATTTGATCCTCTAACTGGAATAGACCAAGCAATAAAAACTGCAAAATATTTTGCCCAAAATGGAACTTTCATACGTGGAATTCGCATTGATTCAGGAGATCTAGTTGCTCTTTCTAACTATGCTCGACAACAATTTGATAAAGCTGGCCTAAACAGTTTATCTATATATGTAAGTGGAGGGTTAGATGAATTTTCTATAGATAATTTGGTTAGGGTACAAAAAGCTCCTATAGATGGCTTTGGGGTTGGTTATTCCATGGGAGTATCTCAAGATGCTCCAGTAATTGATACTGTCTACAAACTTGTATCACTAGATGGAAAACCAGTTGGAAAAACTTCTCCCAAAAAAGCGGTAGCACCTGGGGAGAAACAAGTTTGGAGAAGCCGAGACTGGTCAGGAGATATCATAACTTTATCTAAGGAAAATTTATCTTATAAAAGTCATTATCCTTTATTAGAAGAAGTTATGACTAAAGGGACAAGGAATAAATTAGCCTATATAAGCCTTGACGATATTAATAGTTACTTTGAACGGCAATGGGAAACAGTACCTTTAGATATCAAAGAGTTCACCAAAAGCTTTCAATACTCAATAACTAATTCCGATTCAATTGAAAAATTGATAAAGAATAATTTTCCCAAATAGGAGATATATTTATGGCTAAATTAGCATTTTGGATAACAGCTGGACCAGAATTAGCAGACAAAGCATTAGCAGGAATTGTGCTAGCTACTCGTCTAAAGCAAAATCGTGGTCAAGATGTTGAAGTATATTTATTTGGTCCAGGTGTAAAGTTCGCAGGAGAAGCACAAGGCGATGCTAGAGCTAAGTTTATGGACCTTATCAAAGCTGAAGTACCTGTAGGAGTATGTCCTGCAAATGCTGAAAGCTATGGAGTCAAAGAGATTCTAGAATCAGAAGGATACATAATGGAACCAGCCGGAGAAGCTCTTATTCGCCTCAATGACTCTGGTTATCAAATTGTAGGTTATTAGTTCTTGTAGATATTTCAAAAATAGACATTTTGATCTAAAGTTAAAATGTCTATTTTTTAATTCAACTATCTTAGCTGGTGAATTACTGACCAATTTAAGTGAGACTTAGTTAAGAAATTTTAAGCTAAAGACTATGGAGAGATAAATTTGCGCTTACATGACTTAGCTACTATAGAAGAATACACAAAATCAGGTCATTGGAAGGGCGAAACTATACTTGACCTTTTCAGCTCTCAAGTGTCAAATTTCCCCCATAAATTAGCTATACAAGATCCTTTGGACAAAAAAGACTTAGTTGGTATAGACCCTCAATCTTTAACTTGGTCCCAGCTAGATCAAGTAGTAGATTCTTTGGCTTTAGCCCTAATAAAGTTAGGGCTAAACCAAGAT
>JAJYPT010000034.1 GCA_021795135.1 Actinomycetes bacterium | reverse complement strand
GATATTGACTTCTTTATTATCCAAAGAATTAGACTTAGTTTGGATTGAAGTATTAGATTCTAAAATTTGAGTTTGTATCTGAAGTTGCTTTTTTGTGATCTCAACCCCAGGACTAGGCTGTGATTGGGCAGGTTTTTGATGATCTTTAGTTTGATTTTGAATATCTGCACTTATCCGGACGGCTTGAGGAGGATTTATCTTTACAGGTTGGGGGTGAGGATTTCCCCGGACGCTTTGAGGGCTGGGTTGGGTATGTACAGGTTGAGGATTGGGTTGTTTGATAGGCATAGCTGTAGTTGTATGAACAACAGGTGCAACAGTTGCTACAGCCTGGCTAGCCATTGGGGATAAAATATTATTTGGTGTAGTTGTATGAGTGGGGGGTGCAACAGTTGAAGTGTTGTTGTGGGTTGGCTTTAAAGATATAGAACTAGTTTGAAGAGGTTGGCTCAAAGATATAAAAGGTGTTGGAATACTTAAATAGTTATTGCTAAAGATTTTAGATTGGTAATTAGAAGAAATAGATCTCTTTTTGTTTATAGATAATGGCTTTACAACACGAAAAGCTGGTTTTGTATAAGAGTTGCCTGTTTGAGAATTGATTGAAGCAGCGCTATATAGGGAAATGCCTATTAGACCTACTCCAGCAGTTGCGGTAAAAAAACCTAAGAGAAAGGTTTTATGTGCAGTTACAATTTTTAAAGGTTTAGAAGAGGCACTTGTTTCTTGTTTTGTATCTTTGTCGTCATTCATAAACTTAGTGCCTTTAATTTTGTTTTTTGAAACTATAACTATTTTTTAAAAATTCCTCTTTGTCTTATTTCGGATTGACAAATCGATAACTTGAGAAATTTTTAATATTTTATAAAGCCAAATCAAACCTCAAAAAACTAAAAAACTAGAATCAAAATTCAATAAATTACAATTACTAAAAACAAAGACTCCCACTATTTCTAACAGTTACTTTTATGTTTGAGAAACTATTTTTAAAAACAAACATAACAATACCAACTTGAGCTTGTTTTTTTTGATTATCAAAATGGTAAGGCTTATCTCAGAGGCTTGGCAACTTGCCTTATGATAATAGAAATTTGTAGATGAATTGAAAGATATTGTCATAAAAGAGTTTATAAATTCTTTTATGACAATATTGGTTAGAGGATTTTGTAGTCACTATAGGCAAAAAATAATAGATTATAAAATATTTATTGTTATCAATTGGCGATATTAGTTGTTTGAGAAAATTGTTTTTGTAGATAATCAGGTATGAAAATTAAAAATTTTTTCGAAGTTTTAGCTACTTGCCTGCTGTCTATGTGTCAAAATACGAACCAATGACGCGCAAGGCTTTAATCACCGGTATAACAGGTCAAGATGGATCTTATTTAGCTGACTTCCTTTTAGAACAAGGATATGAAGTTGTAGGTATGATCAGAAGGTCAAGTACCTTAAATTTTGAACGTATTGCTCACATCCAAGATAAATTGACATTAGTACCTGGAGATTTACTCGATGAGGTATCGATGATTAATATTTTAAAAGAGCATCGACCTCATGAGGTTTATAATTTAGCTGCCCAATCTTTTGTACAGACCTCTTGGGGTCAACCTGTCTTGACAGGAGAAACTACTGCTTTGGGAGTAACTAGAGTATTGGATGCCATTAGAACAGTAGATCCTGAAATAAGGCTATATCAAGCTAGCTCTAGCGAAATGTTTGGCAAAGTACAAGAAGTTCCCCAAAAAGAGTCCACCCCTTTTTATCCTCGCAGTCCCTATGGAGTAGCCAAGGTATATGGACATTGGATTACTATAAATTATAGGGAAAGTTATGGACTTCATGCTTCTTCGGGTATACTTTTCAACCATGAAAGCCCCAGGCGTGGATTGGAATTTGTCACTCGCAAGATCTCTTATGCTGTTGCAAAAATAAAACTAGGTCTCCAAGACAAGCTTGCATTGGGTAATCTAGATGCACAACGTGATTGGGGCTATGCCCAAGATTATGTAATGGCTATGTGGCTTATGTTGCAACAAGACCAACCACAAGACTTTGTTATTGCAACTGGAGAGACCCATTCGGTGCGCGAATTTTGTGAAACGGCGTTTTCTTACTTAGATCTTGATTATAAAGACTATGTAATTATGGACGAGCGTTTTATGAGACCTGCAGAGGTTGACCTTTTGGTAGGGGATCCTTCAAATGCAGAAAAAACTTTAGGCTGGAAACGTAAAGTAGGCTTTCAAGAGCTTGTTTCTATGATGGTACAAGCAGATTACGATACTTTGAGTTCTCAGATAAAATAGGGGCATCTCTTAAGTTTTTGTAATATAGATCTTTGTTTTCCAAGCGAGAAATAAATTTTTTCTTTCTCGCTTGGAATATTGACCCTAAAGCCTTCTACGATATTAGAAGCGCATGGAAAATGTAATAACTCTTCAATCAGTTGTAGCTTTGTCTGGTTCTTATCCGATTTTGTCCGGAGTTGACCTTGAAGTTGCGCGGGGAGAAATTATTTTCCTTCAAGGCTCCAATGGCACAGGCAAGACAAGTCTGTTGCGCGCTATTGGGGGACTAGTTTCCATATCTTCTGGAACTATTTATATATTGGGTCAAGATTTGCTTAAAAATAAGCGCGTCTTGAGACAGAAAATGGGTTTTTTGTCTCATTCTGACTTTTTGTATGAAGATTTGACCATAGAAGAAAATATGCGGTTTTATCTTAAAGCTTCTGGGGCGGGTTTGGACCACATAGATCAAGCATTAGACCATATGGGTCTTTCTGGACGTCTTAGCAAAGTTTTAACCTCGCGTTTGTCTGTAGGACAGCGCAGAAGAGCTGCTATTGCAACTTTGATTGCTAGGCAGTGTGAAATTTGGCTTTTAGATGAACCTCACGCGGGTCTAGATGCAGATGCTAGAGACCTTTTAGATTCTCTTATAACTCAAGCAAGTAGCCAAGGCGTAACTATCATCCTTTCTTCTCATGAGGCAAATAGAGCTGTAGAACTTTCAACTCGAGTTATAACAATGGCAGGGGGCCATATTGTAGCGTCTCATTTGTCAACCTCAGATGAAATTCTAATTCCCAAAAGTACTAAATCGGATTCTACAAATGTTGCATGATGCTTTATTGATAATCAGAAAAGATCTAAAAATAGAATTTCGTTCTAAGGTAACTACAAATCAAGTAGCTCCAATGGCTATTGTTATTTTGATTCTTTTTGCTTTTGCTCTTGATACCCACCAACACAAACTAATTTTGGCAGCGCCTGGGCTTTTTTGGGTTGCAGTACTATTTTCTATGTCTTTAGCGATACATAGAAGCTTTTCTATAGAAACATCTTCATCAACAAGAGATGGCTTGCGTTTATTAGGCCTTGATCCTGGAGGTATTTTTTTAGGCAAAGTAATCGTTTTGACTATAGAGATGTTTGTGTTGGAAATTATTTTGGGATTTGGGATAGTTGTTTTATATTCAGCTACTTTGCATAATTATTTTTTATTAATTTCAATTACTATTCTATCCACTCTTGGATTAGCTGCTGCTGGAACCATATTCGGTTCCTTGGCTAGCAGTTTTAAGACAAAAGATACTCTTTTGCCACTTTTATTTTTGCCAATTTCTGCTCCTGTATTGCTTTCGGCTACTAAGGCTTTTCAAACAGAACTTGGCACAGTTATAGGTAGCAGCCATCCTTGGATTAGAATTTTGGGAGTATTTGCGGTTGTATATTTAACAGTGGGAGTTTTAGCTTTCGGGCCTTTGCTGGAGGAGCAATAAATGAAGCCAAAAAAATCGCCAGTAATTAGAGTAATTGGGTTCTTAGCTTTGATATTTATAGGAGCTACTTTAGTTTTGGGACTCAAAATTACACCTCCTGATGCAATACAGGGTCAAATGGTGAGAATAATATATATACATCCTCCTTTGGCGTGGGTAGCTTTTTTAGCTTATGGAACTACTGCTATTGCTAGTGGACTTTACCTTTGGAAAAGAACCAGAGCAAGAATATGGGATCAACTCTCAGGAGCTTCTGCAGAAGTAGGAGTGGTCTTTACCGGACTTACTTTGGTGACTGGATCTATTTGGGGTCGCCCAACTTGGGGAGTGTGGTGGACGTGGGACCCTTTGTTAACAGCTACTGCTTTATTATTTGTTCTTTATTTAGGTTATTTGGCTCTAAGGAAACTTCCTGGAGATATTAATCAAAGATCCAAGCGTTCAGCCATTGCTGCTTTGATTGCGTTTATAGATGTACCAATTGTCCAAATGTCGGTACTTTGGTGGCATAGCTTGCATCAAAAACCTACTGTTTTCAATCCAGGCCAACCAGCTCAAATTCATGGAATTATGGCAGATACTTTATTGATTGGCTTTATCGCTTTTACTTTGGTTTGGCTTTGGCTCCTTTTTACTAGACTTGGAGTTATAAAATTAGAAGAAAAAATTGAGCTATATGGCCTAGAAGTTGCTTTGAGAGAGCGCAGGGGAGAGGTAAATAAAGATTTAGTAGAAACTTCACAAGATAGTCATAGCAAAACATCTTTATCAACTTCTTCCAAACAAGGTCCTGATTCACAAGTGTTGGTGCAAAAATGAATGCTTATGTAGAAGCTGCTTATTTAATAACTTTTGGATCGATTGGTTCTTATACTGCTTGGATTTTATATAAGTCTCATTCTGTATCTAAACTAGCTCAAGAGTTAAAAATCGATTCTAATTCAGAAAGCAAATCATGACTGCAGTATTGCCAAAAGGAGAACAAAGTCCTCAAGCTAGTTCTTTTGAGATGTATGGTTCTGCAAAACCTAAAAAATCTAATTCCAAACTAAGACTACGTCTGGCGGTAATTGTAGTTTTAGCAGCTATTTCGTTTTTGATTTACAAAGGTATAGGAAGTGCAATCCAATATTATCTAACCACTAAGCAAGCTGTTGCTCAACGTAGTCAACTTGGAACAAGTCCTTTTAGGATCAAAGGTTCTGTTGTTCCAGGTAGTTTGCATAGGGTGGGAACTAAGCTTTATTTTTCTATTGAACAATCTCATGTAAGTGTTCCTGTGATAAGTACTGGAAATCCTCCTCAGATGTTCAAACCCGGTATTCCAGTAGTATTAGATGGTCATTTTGGCTCTAGTGGTCTAACTTTTTATAGTTCTAAAGTTATGGTAAAACATTCCAATTCCTATACTCCAGCCAAGCCTTCTGCTGTGCCTAAAGTTGGTTAGCTTATGACAATAACTCAATTTATTCCAGTAGTTGGACAAAGTGCTCTTTTGTTGGGGGCAGTTTCTTGTTTAGTTGGGGTAGTTACTTTAGGTTTGGGTCTTTGGAAAAAGAATTATTCTTTTTTGAAATCTGGGCGAAGTTATGCTTGGCTAATTCTACTAGCTTCGGCTATAGCTTCTGTGGTTTTAGAATTTGCTTTGATAACCCATGATTTTCAACTGTCATTTGTTGCTCATAACAATTCTTTTCAAACTCCTATATTGTATTGCATTACTGGAATGTGGTCTGCTTTACAGGGCTCTATATTGTTATGGTCACTGATACTTTCTTTGTATTTAGCCTTGATGGTTCATCATTTTAAATCTCGTGCTCAAGATCCCTTAGTGGGATGGGCTACTTTGACAATGTATGTAGTAAGCGGTTTTTTCTTTGTCTTGATGCTTGTTGCTTCGAATCCTTTTTCTTTGATCAAAGGACCCATTCCCTTTGATGGTTCAGGACCAAACCCATTGCTGCAAAATAACATTTTAGTTGCCTTTCATCCTCCTATGCTTTATTTGGGTTTTGTTGGATTTACGGTGCCTTTTTCTTTTGCCATTGCCTCTTTGATTACAGGACGACAAGGAGAGGGTTGGTTAGTAGAGGTAAGAAGATGGACTCTTTTTGCTTGGGCTTTTTTGACAGCTGGAATCATATTAGGAGGATGGTGGTCTTATCAAGTTTTGGGTTGGGGAGGCTTTTGGGCCTGGGATCCTGTTGAGAATGCTTCTTTTTTGCCTTGGCTGACTGGAACTGCTTATTTGCATTCAGTAATGGTTCAAGAACGAAGAGGAATGCTTAGGGTATGGAATCTATCTTTGTTACTGGCTACTTTTGACCTAACGATTCTAGGAACATTTTTGACTCGCTCTGGAGTAGTTGAATCAGTTCATTCTTTTTCTAAGTCCAACATAGGTCCAGATATACTTGGATTTTTTGCTTTTGTAGTAATTGTTTCTTTAGGGCTTATTGCCTGGCGGGCGGATTTGTTAAAAACTGGAGGGGGTTTAGATTCTCCCATATCTAAAGAGGGAGCTTTTTTAGCTAATAATTTAGCTTTTTCTGGTTTTGCTTTTGTTGTTTTATTGGGAACGGTATTTCCGTTGGTCTTTCAAGCTATAAAAAATGAACAAATTACTGTAGGAAGACCTTATTTTGATACAATGACTGCCCCTATAGGGATTGCTTTGTTATTTTTGATGGCTGTTGGTCCGGCGCTTCCTTGGAGAAAAGCTTCAGGATCTTTAATGCTCAAAAGATTACAAATTCCTGCTTGGATTGGAGCAATTACTATTTTAGTTTGTGTCTTGTTCGGACTTAGGGGATTTGAGACTGTAATTACTTTTGGTTTGGCTGCTTTTGCTGGTACTTCTGCTATGAGACAATTGATATTGAATATCAAACGCAAAGGAATAGCTGGATTATTTGGTAGGTCTGGGGGTGGAATGATTGTCCATATAGGATTGATCTTGGTAGCTGTTGGACTAGCAGCAAGCCTTTCTTATGGACATAGAAGACAAATTCAACTCAACCAAGGCGCTTCTGTAACCTATCACGGCTACAAATTGACATATCTAGGAATGCAAATTCATTCTTATCCCAATCGTGTATCTTCTGTTGCTAAAGTCCGCCTTGGTCATCAAACTGTTTATCCAGGCATTAATCAATTTTCTTCTACTACAGAAGGAATAGGAACCCCAGTGGTTATGAGTTCTTTTGCTAATGATGTTTACCTAACTTTAGATGCTGCTCCTAACCATTTTGGAGGACCTGCTCAAATAGGAGTTATAATACAGCCATTAGTTTCTTGGCTATGGACAGGTGGAGCTATCATGTTTGTTGGAGTGCTCATGGCTGCTATACCAAGAGACAAAAAAGATTCCACAAATGTAAACATAGCTCCAAATAGCCAATCAGAACCAAAGCCATCTGCTAAAACTTCTCTAGCTCTAAAGATGGCCCATATTCAAAAATGACAAAGGCTTATGGTAAAAACAGCTGAGGTTAGTTACAAACCTAAAGTGGCAACTAAGAAAAAAAATATGCTCACCAGATGGGTGGTGTTGATTATTGGGGTTGTGATGGCTTTGTTTGTTGTTCTTCTTGCCACTAGGCCTTCTGTGAGCTCAACTGAAGCACAGAGCCCTCTTTTGGGCAAGCCTGCACCTTTTATTAGTGGGAATTCTTTATATGGTTCTCAAGTCTCTTTGACTAAAATGAGGGGGCATTTTGTTGTAGTGAATTTTTTTGCCAGTTGGTGCATACCTTGTAGACAAGAACAACCCCAGTTAAAAAATTTTGCTAACTGGGCCTCTACGGCTCCTGGACATCCTGAGATGATAGGGGTTATATTTGATGATTCTGTAAAAGCAACTAGAACCTTTTTGGGGTCTTTTGCCCATCAGTGGCCTGTGGTTCAAGATCCTAATGGGACTTTTGCTCTCAATTATGGTGTCAACGGTCCTCCTGAAACTTTTGTTATAAATCCAAAAGGAAAAATAATTGCTAAAATAGTAGGACCTGTTACAGCGCAAAACTTAGAAGCTATGACCCAATCTTTGGGGGGTTAATTGATTAAATTTTCTTCTAAAGCAAAATTATTATTTTCTTGGATTATCCTAATTGTTGCAATTGCTTCTTCGTTATTTATCGCTTCTAAGCCTTCTGGTAGCCCAGTTGGATTAAATCAAAAAGTAGCTCAACTATCTTCCCAATTTCGTTGTCCAACTTGTATTGGGCTCAATGCAGAACAATCCAATGCTTCAACAGCACGAGCTATACGTCATCAAATTAAAATAGATCTTGAACATGGTCAAAGCCCTGCTCAAATAAAATCATTTTTATTGGCCCACTATGGTCCTATGATCCTAATGAAACCTCCAACTCATGGGCTTTCAGCTATTGTTTGGATTTTGCCTTTTGTTGTTGTAATAGGAGCAATAGCGCTAATTACGGTTGCCTTTAGACGTTGGAAAACCCAAAGTAATCCTGATCATGTGCCAACTTTAGAAGAGATAGGCATAGTTGAAAAAGCTTTAGGTACTTCCTCTTTTGTTGAGACAACTCTTGAACAAAATTCTAGTTCTATGGAATCTAAAATATGAGTTTTTCCTTACAAGAACAAAGTTATGAACTGAGTGAATTAAAAAATAAAAGAGACTTTTATCTCAAATCTATTAGGGATTTAGAACAAGAAAAAAACAATGAAGAAGTAGAACAAGACGCTTATGTTCAGCTCAAAGATTCCTATATTGCCAAAGCTGCTGAATTGATTCGTCAAATCGAAGATTTAGAAAACTCTATAGATAAACCTAAAGTAGAGGTAGAGGATAAACCTAAAGTAAAAGGTTATAGTTTTGGTAATAAGTTTACAGTTCCCAAATGGGCTTTCAAACTATCTATTTGGATTTTAATTATTGCATTTGGAGTGGGCAGTGCAATAGCTGTTTCAGACTTTGCAGGACCTCAATTACCTGGTCAAACTATTTCTGGTTCTCCCACTTTAAATCTAACCAATCGCTTGGCTCAAGCCAAAAGTACTATGGCTCAAGGTAACTATATAGCAGCCTCTCAACAATATCAACAAATTTTGGCTAAGCACCCAAATCAAGTCCACGCTTTGACCTATGAGGGATGGATAATTACATTAATTGGAGTACAAGATAAAAAACCTCTCTTGATAAAAGGTGGCCAAAAATTAATCCTCAAAGCTATCAATATAGATCCAAATTATCCCAGTGCTCATTTTTTTATGGGACTTATAGCTCTAAATTACGATCACAATCCCAAACTTGCTGTAGAACAGTTGCAAATTTATCTCAAAGATAATCCTCCTAAGTCTTTATCTAAATCTGTCCAAGCTCTATTAGCAAAAGCCCAAGCAGAGCTACCTAAAAAAGGTTAGAGATTAAAAGTTAATAGGTTTTTTAGATAAATTTATCTATTGCTAAGAGATTGCAAATCAGTAACAACTTTAGAAAATGCTTGATTGAAAGCTTGAATTTCTTTTTCGGTATTTGACCATCCAAAAGATATTCTAAGAGCATTTTGAGTCTCTGTTTTCATAGCTTGAAGTACTGATGAGGGCTGTATTTCAAGAGATGAACAAGCCGATCCTGCATGTAGGGCAAAGCCTAGCTGGTCAAGTCCTAACAAAATCGATTCAGATTCTAGACCTTTTACATCTAAAGAAATTATATGACTAACTGCATTGGGTGGTTCTGGTCCATAATGTCTAACCCCTTGGATAGACAATAGATGACTTAGGCTCTGTTTGTACAATTTTTGAAAATGGTCCATTTGGCCAGTTAGGCCATTATTTTGAGTTAATAATTCTGCTACTTTTCCAAATCCTACAATCCCAGCAAGATTTGGCATACCAGCCCTTTTGAATCTTTCTTGTTGTCCACCTAGTAAAAGTGGTTCCAAAGATAAACCCTTTTTTATTACGAGAGCCCCAACTCCACTGGGTCCACCAATTTTGTGAGAGCTAATGGACAACATGTCTATTCCCAAAGATTCAAAGTTTACATCCATTGCCCCCAAAGCTGAAGCCCCATCACTGTGGACAATAGCTCCAAATTTATGGCAAAGATTTGCTAATTCGCTAACGGGTTGGATTGTGCCAACTTCATGATTGGCAAGTTGGATATTGACAAGGCTTATTTTATTTCTAGATAGAGCTTTTTCTAGAGATGCAATATCTAATCTAGCTTTAGAGTCAACTTCTGGCTCTATAACAAAGCTAGCTCGTTTTGAAGCCCCCCTTACGCTGGAGTGCTCTATGGGGGAGGTTATAATGCCTGAGTCAGGTTCTTTTTTGACACAGCTCCAACAAGCTGTATTGATTGCTTCGGTGGCTCCACTGGTAAAAATAACCTGTCGTGGTCTTACTCCTACCAAATGAGCAACTTGTTGTCTTGAGTTTTCTAGAGCGTAATTAGCAAGACGACCTGGGCTATGTATGCGAGTAGGATCTCCAACTTGTGGTCCCATCCACTCAAGCATTGCTTCTAAGGCTTCAGGTCTCAAAGGAGAAGTTGAGCCATGGTCTAAATAAATCATGTCAGTCTTGGTTTGATAAAAAAGCTATGCATTGATTGTCTCCTTGGGCTTTAGAAGATGTTAGAGACAATACAGATTCAGAATGCATTTGTTTTAGCATTCCTTTGATCATGCCTCTATCTACAGCACAAATTACTGGATTTTGAGAAGCAGTAGTTCCAAAGGGGCATTTTTCAGAAATAATAGCCAAAGAAGAACCTTTGTGACTAACATGGGCCGCAAAGCCATATTCACTTAAAGCATCTGCTACTAGTGCTAGTGCAGAACGTAAACTTTTCTTTCCTTGTTCTATATCGTAAAGTTCCATATTGTTGACCATATTGCGACCATATTCTTCTCCAACTTGTTCAGCAATTATCTCTGCAGTGTTGGGATCTAGGGCTGAAAAAGCTTTTGCTAAAAGACTAATTAGGACATCACCAAATTGAGGAGCTACCTCTACGCCTATTTTTTTATTTGAAAGTTCATATTTTTTAGAAGGACGCCCAGCACTAGAAGAAGTTTTGTCAATTGAAACTTTTATGTAGCCCCCAGAGGCTAGCTTTTCTAGATGATGACGCGCTACATTAGGATGTAGGTCGAAGTGTTCTGCTACTTCTCCTGCTGTAACTTGACCAATCGAACGGGTAAATAGGTAGATTTGGCGCCTAGTTGGATCGCCAAAAGCAGAAGTTAGTGAAGATAGAGCCAATGAAAGGTCTTTGTCGCTGACAATTTCTTTTTGAGCGGCTAGATTTAAGGCAGCTTTGTGGGAGTCTTGAAAAGACTTGGATTCTTGATCCAAGTAATTAGTAACGATATCAGCTAAGGGATCCACAACATATATTCTATCTATATAGGCAACACCGTGTCATTTTTTGTTTTGAGAGGATCTGGATAAGATGGCGATAAATGAAACCGAAGTGTATGAAGCACTAAAAACTGTTAAAGATCCTGAACTACGTATGGGTATAGTTGATCTTGGGATGGTCCAATCAGTTACAACAAAACGTAATCATGTAGGGGTTCTGGTAGCTTTACCTGCTACAGGTTATGCCCATAGACAAGAATTGACCCAGAAAGTAACTTCTGCTTTGCAAAATGTTGGGATTGCTCATTCAAATGTTGAAGTTAGTGTTATGAATGATAACCAACGTAGTGAGTTAGTATCCAAACTAAGAGCTGCAAGTCCTTCTCCTGGTCAACAAAATACAGCTCCATTAGGGCATGAAGAAGGTAGACCAAGCCAATTTATGCAATCGGGATCTAGAACTCGCATACTTGGCATCTCTTCTGGAAAAGGTGGGGTAGGTAAATCTTCAGTTTCGGTAAATATGGCTATTGCTTTGGCAAAACTAGGGCGAGAAGTAGCCATTGTGGATGCAGATGTTTATGGTTTTTCAGTTCCAAAGATTTTAGGTATATCTAGATCTCCAATGATTATAGAAGATTTCATCATTCCTCCAGTTGCCCACGATGTCAAATGTATATCTATGGGCTTTTTTGTTGAAGAAAATCAACCTATTGTTTGGAGAGGTCCAATGCTACATAAAGCCTTGGAGCAGTTTTTAGTAGATGTCTATTGGGGCAAATTAGATTACTTGATCCTTGATATGCCTCCAGGCACAGGAGATGTTGCTTTGTCTATGGCTCAGTATTTGCCTCGTTCTGAAATTATGGTTGTCACAACTCCTCAATCAGCTGCCAAAAGAGTAGCCCAACGTTCAGCTTTTATGGCAAAGCATATTAATTTACCCATTAGAGGAGTCATAGAAAATATGTCATTCTTTGTGGGAGATGATGGTAAAAAGTATGAGATTTTTGGTTCTGGGGGAGGTCAAGAGTTAGCAGATGAGCTAGAGGTTCCATTGTTGGGTCAAATTCCACTTGTGCCCCAACTTAGACAAGGCGGAGACAATGGAATTCCCATAACAGTTTCGGACCCAAGTTCGACTACTTCGGTATCTTTTGATAACTTGGCTAAAAGAATTGAAGCTTTAGGACCAACAAGGGTCTATAGATCAGAGCTTTCGGTCAAGTGAGGCACGGTCGGAGCTTATATACTAAGATCTATTTAATTGCCACGTACTAGCAGACAAAAAAACCAAAGGGAGTCTTTTGGAAACATGATAGAAGCGACGACTGGA
>JAJYPT010000238.1 GCA_021795135.1 Actinomycetes bacterium | reverse complement strand
GGCAGATGCAACTTCTTGAGCTCGACGGAGGGCATCTTCACCCAGACCTTCAGCTAAGACCTCATAATCTTGCTTTGACATCGTAGTAATGGATTTGGTGGGAGTTGGAGTCTCAATTTTAACTTCAGGCGCACTCACATAAGTATTATATCAATAATATTTCAGGTTATAAAGTACTTGATCAGGTGTTAATGCCAACTGAAAACTAGACCACTATTATTACATTATTCATCATTTTCCAGTACCTGTAAGTAAATAGAGCAGTGCCATAATTCAGCCCATCAATTTCTAATATAGAAACAGGTGCTGAATTAATTTCAAACAGACCAAGATTTCAACCGGTTCAAAGGTATTAACTACAAGACTCCCTTGTAACGCTAAGTGTAAAGATTTAAACAACTGCCTAACCTTGGGTTAAAGGGGTGAGCGCAACGATTGGTTAGTTATTCCGATAGAGTTCTAACTAATTGAGAGTATTTTTATTTATTTCAAACTAAATTGACAAGGTGAATTTAAAATACTTGATTTTTGATTTCATAGTAATTACAACTGTAATTACTATGAAATCAAAAATCATACAAATTGGAAACTCAAAGGGCATACGTCTTCCTGAAGAGGTATTAATTCTTAGCGGAATTGATAAAGATGTTGAGATACAGGTCAAAAGGGGTGAAATCAAAATTACCCCTTTAAAAAAAGTTGAAGAAGTAGATGAATTTTATGTTGCCTCTGAAGCATCTTTTGCTAAAGATTGGCTGCGACCAGAAGAAGAAGAAGAAGCATGGGAAAGCTATCAATTAGATAAGTAGTCTTAGATATCTTTCCTTTCTAATCTTAGTAATAACAAATTAAGGCCTTGTTTGACAATTGGAATTGCTGAATTTGATGATGTTGTACTTTGTCAAATTACTAGTAAACGCTACAGTAGTAAAAGAGCAATCTCTCTAAGAAATGACGATTTTAGTGGAAAGATCTATTGTAGTAGACAGTTTTATAAGACCAGATAAAATAGCTACATTAGACAAAGCTATGATTCAACAAATTCTAGGTAATATAAGTTATGAAAAATTACAAGAAGTAAAGTTGAAGCTAAAAGTATTTTTGGAAATAGACTGACAATGCTTCAAACAAAAACCTGTTCATATTGATATGGTGTTGTATAACAAATAGAGAACAGATCAAATGGCTCAACTAATTGGGTCCCCTCAGTTGCACTAAGAGGGTTCTACGCGTTGGAGTGGGGATGACGCGTTCTGGTGGAGTTTTCTCATCACTGATTCTTGGAACACCATAGCAGGCTTTAGAGTCATACCAAATATTGAAAATCTTATCCGTTAGTTTTGCTTGTTCCCATAGATAATTATTTGTCTGGTTTGGCTTTTTAGGTAATGGTAGTAACTAGAGCAAAATCTAAATTAGCAATTCAATATTTTATAGCGATTGAGTGGAGAGAAAATAGCTCAACCTTACCCTATTTATATCGTATTAGATCCTTACTTATATGATAAACCTACCTTTACAAATTACAGAGTCTTTTCAAATTACTACTGTTTGTAGAGTTCGTATTGCAGAAAAACAATTTGAAGGTGTAAATAGAAAAAGAAACTGATTCGCCTAGTGGGTCAGCTAAATGTGGTCTAGATCTAGAATTTTTAATAGCAAAAGCAACCTTGATGAACTAAAAAACAAAGATCAATTGAGGCTTTCATTTCCAAATAATGTTGCCCTTGGTGGACTTAGAACTTTGTTTGGAGCGGTCACCTTTTTCGGACGGTCAAATTCATGTAAAGGTGATTAAGACGAACTGGAAGGCAAATGTCAGAACAAAAACGAAATATAAGCCGTTTAAGATATTTGCATTACTATTGTATTAAGTAATGAAATTTTACTATAGTAATGAATATGAAAACTATACTTACGATTACTAGCAAAGGTCAAACTACCATACCAGCTCAGGTGCGTCGTAAGCTTGGCTTAGGTAAAGACGGTGGCAAGCTGCAAATGCACTTCAATGAGCGCAAAGGTGAGCTTATTATTTCAAAGCCCATAAGTATAGATGATCTAAGTAAAAAACTAAGTAGCTATATAAAACCCAATACCGAACCCCTAACAAATGTAGACGCTTTTTATCAAAAAAATCGAGATAGATAAATGACTAAATTTTTTGGTTCACTTGATACTAATGTTCTACTAAGACTATTGCTCAACGACATACCAGAACAACATACTGCAATAGCGAAGCTTATAAATAGTGGGACTGGTCAATTTGCGGTAGCTGATATAGCGATTATTGAATTAGTATTTGCTCTTGATAGGTACTATGGCTTTAATCGTCTACAGATAGATGAAGCAGTAGATGGACTTATGAAGCTACCCGCAATAGACTGTAATCGTATACTGTTTGAGGGAGCACTTGGCATATATTTAGAGCATAATAGTCTATCCTTTGAAGATTGTTGTTTGTCAATATATGCTGAACTAAATAATGCTGAACCATTATGGACATTTGATAAAAAGCTGACAAATCAAGCTTCAAACACAAAATTGGTTAGTATGTAACTTCTCATATAGCGTTTCTGACTCTTTTAACTATGGTATACAAATAAAATTTGTAAGTTTGTAGCTGACTATAAGCTTGCAAAATATCAGTTTTTCCATTGATTGGATTTTTGAATTCCGTTACAGCGATTGGAAGACCATTTATAAAATAAACCATTTCGGGACGTCTAAGTCCTCGAGTTCTTTTTTGCGCTGAATCAATTATAAAAAACTGATTTGATAAAAGATTTTGGAAATCGACTATTTAGATATGATCTCCTCTTTTTTAGCCTTCCTTTTCTACCTCAACCTACTCTATTTTCAATACTTCACGAAGAA
>JAJYPT010000237.1 GCA_021795135.1 Actinomycetes bacterium | reverse complement strand
CTCTAGCATCTGCAAATTCCATTACTTCATCTCTTTGATAATGATGACCCAATATAAGAAGACGTTCACCTAGATATTGTTTTGCGTAGGTTATTTTTTGTTTCAGCTCGTCTTGGCTAGCTGAAGTATATTTATCATTAAGGGGTATCTGTAGACGTAACATTTTGTTCTAAACTCCCTTGGAAGGGTACCTCAAAATAGCCGGCGGGAGTACCTGGTCTCTCTCCGCGGGGATGTCGGCTTGAGGTAGAAATATGTTCCGGAATACCAGGACCGGCTTATTGTTAATATTAGTAGATTTGTTTGAGTAAAAACAGTAAAAAACCTTTATATGAAAATTTTTATATTTGATCAAAACTTAGGGATTCGTGCAAAAACCTCTTATTAGTGATATTCCAGATTCTCCTGGTTCTTATCAATTTAAAGATAAAGAAGGACGAATAATTTATGTAGGAAAAGCACGTTCATTACGCAGCCGTCTTGCTAATTATTTTCAAGATCCTCTACATCTTAGTTTACGAACTGCCCAAATGGTAGCGAGTGCGGATAGCGTGGAGTGGATCCAGGTTCGAAACGAGGTCGAGGCCTTGATGCTGGAGTACAACTTGATCAAACTCCATCATCCTCGGTTCAACATTCGCCTCAAAGATGATAAGAGCTATCCTTATTTGGCTATCAGCTTATCCGATCCTTGGCCACGTCCTGTAGTTATGAGAGGGAAAAAGAAAAAAGGAACTCGTTATTTTGGCCCTTATGCACAAGCCTATGCTATTAGGGAAACTTTAGACTTGCTTTTGAAGTCTTTTCCAGTTAGAACATGTTCTGACCATAAATTTGCTACTCATTCTAAAACTAAAAATCCTTGTCTTTTGTTTCATATAGAAAAGTGCTGTGCTCCTTGTATGGGAGAGGTCTCCAAGCAAGATTATGATCAACTTGTACAAGATTTAGTTGAATTTTTATCAGGAGAAACTGATCAAATTATCACTAAATTGGAATCAGAGATGCTTCTAGCTGCCCAAAATCTTGCTTTTGAACGAGCTGGATACCTTAGAGATAGATTGGCTTCTGTAAAAAGAGCTATTGAACGTCAACAAATGGTTACAGAAAAATCACAAGATTTGGACATAGTTGGTGTAGCTGAAGATGAACTTGAAGCTTCTATACAGGTTTTTTTCATACGAAAAGGTAGGGTAAGTGGAAGAAAAGGTTTTGTAATCGATAAAGTTGAAGACTTAAATTCTGAGCAGTTGATTGCAAAAGTATTAGAGCAACTATATGGAGATTTGACTTCTGAAGAAATACCTAAAGAAATTTTACTACCATATCTTCCTGATAATTTAAATCTCTATGAACAATGGTTGTCAACTATAAAAGGATCTAAGGTTAGTTTGCGCATTCCTCAAAGAGGCGATAAAAAAGACCTTCAACAAACAGTAACTACTAATGCCAAAGAAGAGTTTAGAAGACATAGACTCAAGAGATCTTCTGATCACAACGCAAGAGCTAAAGCTTTGTTATCTTTGCAACAAAGCTTAAATTTACCGCTAGCTCCTTTGAGAATTGAATGTTATGACATGAGTCATATTCAAGGAACTGATTATGTGGGTTCAATGGTAGTGGTAGAAGATGGCTTGGCTAAAAATAGCGAATATAGACGTTTTAAAGTTAAAACTGTGGCTGGAAATGATGATTATGGAGCGATGAGGGAAGTATTGACGCGACGTTTGAATGCTTTGATTGCTCAAAACAATCTTCCCTTGGACCAAAGGAGTAAAAAGTTCTCTTACTTTCCTAATCTATTATTAGTAGATGGAGGAAAAGGACAATTGAATGTGGCTATAGATGTTTTGAAAACTTTGGGACTTAGTGACAAAATCCCTGCTGCGTCTTTGGCTAAATCATTTGAAGAGGTCTACCTTCCAGGACAAAAAGATCCCATACGATTGCCTAGGCAGTCAGAGGCTTTGTATCTTTTGCAAAGAATTAGAGATGAATCTCATCGTTTTGCCATTACTTATCATCGGTCTTTGAGAACAAAGAGAATGACAGCTAGTATTTTGGATTCAGTTCCTGGGATTGGTCCTTCTAGGAAAAAACGTTTATTGAAAGAATTCTCTACGATCAAAGCATTAAAGCAAGCTTCCCTAGAGGAAGTTTTATCTTTGTCTTGGTTGCCCAATGATACAGGTGAGGCTTTATATAAAGCTTTACATGAGAAGAACTCTTCTGAAATCTAAATATAAAAAAACTAGAATCTCTTTATCTCTTATAGCAAGTAGGAAAATGACAAATGACAGATCCTAGACAAGACCTTTGGGAAAAAAATGCCCTATGGTGGCAAGAAAATTTTACTCAAGGAGTAGACCCTGAATACGAAGAACAAATTATCCCTTTGTTGGGACGACATTTAGACCAAGCTCACAAGGTATTAGATATAGGCACAGGAGATGGACAATTAACTAGGGTAATAAAGAGCTATCAGTCTAGTAATTACAATCCACAAAATTTAATTATAGGAATAGATCCCACTGATACTTTATTGAAAAGAGCATCTAGTTTGGATAATAAAATCAACTACGTAAGAGGATTAGCTGAACTGTTGCCTTTTGTAGATGCAAGTTTTGACACTGCTATAGCTTGTTTAGTTTTTGAACATATTGATTATTTCGAAGAAGCGATTTTGGAAATTTCAAGAGTGTTGGAGCCAGGAGGTTCATTCTTGTTTTTTCTAAATCATCCTATAATGCAGTCTCCAGGAAGTGGATGGATAGAAGACCACATACTGCAAGAAAATTATTTTAGAATAGGTCCTTATTTGGAGTCTTCTTCTATAGTAGAAGAAGTAGATAAAGGAATTTTTATCCCCTTTATTCAT
>JAJYPT010000033.1 GCA_021795135.1 Actinomycetes bacterium | reverse complement strand
GCTACGTTTATTAGGACCTATCTTAGAATCTCTATAGACATCAAAAAGTTTTACAGATTCCAAAACATCCCCTGCTGCTTGTTTGAAAACAGACTCCACAACAAAAGGAGCAATGCTGTTGTCAACTACAAAAGCAAGATCAAGGTCACTAGAAGGATACCGACTTATTGGCTTTACTGGTTTTGGTGGAACTGGAAAAGCAAAAAGCAATCCTAAATCAATTTCTATCCAACCAACCCTAGAAGAAAGTCCAAAAGATTCAATCACAATTGGATCTAACTCTCCAACAGAACCATAAATTACTCCATTGGATACTATTTTTGCCCATCTGCCTGAATGAAGACCAACTGGCACATCCCCAATAGCTTCTAAATGAAAACTATCAAGTTGGAAAGCTTGTGAAATAGTTTGCCATACTTGGACTGCTGATATGACATCGTCATTTTCATTAGCTAAAGCTATCGCCAGCATTTCTTTTTCTTGAGGTAGGTGATCTGTATCTTTTTTTGGAGGATAAAAAACCTTCCCTATCTCAAAAAAGCGAACAAAAGGATTTTGATGTCTAAGATTATAAGTTATAGCTTGAAGAATTCCAGGCATCAAAGTCATTCTTAAAATAGATTCTTCAACCACTAGAGGGTTTTCCACCTCTACAGCTTTACCTGTAAAACCTAAAGATTCTTGGGCACCTGGAGATAATAAAGTAGATGTCCATACTTCGCTAATTGCACTTCCTGCTAATACTTGTCGGATATAACGTCTTTGTTTTTGAGCAAAAGACAATCTTCCAACTTGAGCTGGACGTGGAACTCGGCGAAAAATATTAGAATAGCTAAAGTGACGTCCTACCTCTTCTATTACATCAATTTCTCTTTCTACATCGGGTCGAAAAGTAGGAACTTTGACCATCAGATCTGATTCTGAAATTAAGCTAGTTTCAAATCCTATTGGGTTTATATATGAAGCAATATCTGCAGTATTCAAATTCGTCCCAAGTATTGAATTTACTCTTTTAGTCCGAAGACGAATTTGATTTCTTTCTTTTAAATTGCCCAATGAGGTAGCTGTACCTTGTACTAATTCAGTATTTGAATCAGCACTATATTGTAAAACAAAGTTGGAAAATCTATCTAGAACCAATTGAATAATCTCAGGATCACATCCTCGTTCAAAACGTATTGAAGCTTCACTCCTTATGCCCAAGCGTCGAGAAGTGCGTGCTATAGCCATAGGTTCAAAATAAGCAGCTTCTATTAAAATTGATGTGGTCGAATCAGATATTTCTGAGTCTTTACCTCCCATAATTCCACCAATACCTAATGGGTTACCTTCAGCATCACAGATAAGACAGTCTGGAAAAGGACCTGTGCCTAACTTTTTGGTTGTCCCATCTAAAATTGTAAGTTCTTCACCCTCTAGTGCTTGTCTAGCTAATAAACCTTTTGCTTTTAGTTTGTCAAAATCATAAGCATGGCTAGGTTGACCTAAATCCAGCATTAAATAATTAGAAATATCAACTATGGAATTAATAGGTCTCATACCAGCTAACATCAATCGAGTTTGCAACCACTGAGGAGACTCTTTTACCCTAATTCCTGTTATTAAATTAGCACTCAACTTATGACATAGATCTTTTGAGTCAATTCGTAGACTCAAAACATCATTAATGTTTTGGTTGCTAACTGGAAGCTGAGAAATAATTTCATATGGTAAACCCGACAAAGAACTAGAACCATCAAGGGAAAAGTCTACTTTCAACCTAGCTGCTAAATCTCGAGCTACTCCAGCTATCGACATAGCATCTGGTCGATTAGGTTCTATGGCAAGGTCAAAGACAACATCTTGGTCTATTCCTAAAGCTTTATCTAAAGAAATCCCTACAGGACTATCTTCATCAAGTATTAAAAGTCCATCTGAATCAGAAGAAAGGCCTACCTCTGCTGAAGAACACAACATGCCAGAAGAAAGTATCCCCTTCATCTTACGCTCTTGAATTTTAATTCCATTGGGTAATTCAATACCGGGTTGAGCAAGAGCAACAATTTGGCCCTGGGAAAAATTATTTGCCCCACAAACCACTTGAACAAGTTCATTACCAGTATCTACAATAACTTTTCTAATTCGATCAGCTTTAGGAATAGAAGAAATCTCTACTACTTTTGCTGTAATAAAACGATCCAAGCCACGACCTATTGTTTGAACCGATTCAACAATCATTCCCAAATCGTCAAAAGTAGCGCTGAGTCTATTGACTGAAAGTTCTAAGGGTAGATAGTCTCTAAGCCAAGATAAAGGTACGTACATATTAAAATTGAGATAAAAAACGAATATCGTTATCTAAAAGAACGCGCATGTCATCTATACCATGTTTCATTTGAGCACACCTATCTATTCCAAATCCAAAAGCAAAACCTGACCACTGTTCTGAATCAATTCCAACTGAAGCAAACACTGCTGGATCTATCATTCCACACCCGCCCAATTCAACCCAACCCACTCCTGAACAAGTCCTACAACCACTTCCTTCACAAATAGTACATGTAATATCAAACTCTGCCGATGGTTCTGTAAAAGGGAAAAAAGCTGGTCTAAGACGAGCCTTTATTGCAGGACCAAAATAAGCTGAGGTAAAGGTTTCAATAGTGCCTGCCAAATCAGAAAAAGAAATATCTTTATCTACCACAAGTCCTTCAATTTGATGGAATGCAGGAGTATGGCGAGCATCTGGGGTGTCTCTTCTGTAGACTCTTCCAGGCATTACCGAATAAATTGGAAGAGAGTTATTTTGCATAACTCTTATTTGAACCGGAGATGTATGAGTTCTAAGCAAGGTGGAACCTGGTTTTCCCAGTTTTACATATAAAGAATCTTGAGCATCTCGTGCGGGATGAGAAGGAGGTATATTTAAAGCTTCAAAATTATACCATTCTGTTTCAACCTCTGGACCTTCTTCTACTGTATATCCCATACCAATAAAGACATCTTCTAAAGATTGTTGGGTTTGAGCTATAAGGTGAATGTGACCTCGTTGGGGTGAGGTTAAAATCTCTCCTAAATCTATTTTTTCTTCTTGAAGTTTTTTTTGACGCTCGCCTTCAACAAGTACTTTCCTACGTTGATCTAAGCCATTTTGAAGTTGATTCCTAACAAAATTGAGCCTTTTACCCAACTCTGGTCGTTCATTTGGTTCTACTTGCTTCAAAGCCTCGCGCGCAAGTGCAACTTTGGAAGACTTTCCTAATAATTCTTGTTCAAGATTTGCCAATATTGTAAGTGATTCAGCCTGGGAAATTTTATCTAAATCTTTAGATAAGTCTTCAAATAAAAATAAATTATTACTCATCTAATTCTCCTATATAGGTAACAGGTAAGGTAAAAGAAAAAATTGACCCTATATTTAATTCTGATACAACTGTCAATTTCCCACCATGAGCTTCTACTAAGCCACGGCTTATCCAAAGACCTAAACCAGACCCTGATGGTTTACCATCACTGTGATGAAAAAATTTATTAAACACCTTAGGTAGATCTTGTTTAGGTATTCCCATACCTTGATCTTTTACTGAAATTTGCACTTCGTTTATAAGGACTTCTCCTGAGATTACTATTCCTTTTGGAGAGGCATACTTAGAAGCATTTTCAATCAGATTAGTAATAATTTGGACTAGTTTATCTGGATCTGAATAAATGGTTGGAAACTCGTCTGGAAAAGATAATGATACTTCAAGTTCAGGGTGTTCAAATTGAAGTTTTTCTACCGTTGTTACAACAAGTAATTCGATATCTACCATTCTTTTATGTAGAACTAAACGCCCTAGCTGTAATCTAGTTATGTCCAAAAGTTCAGTTATCAACCGAGTTACTCTATCGGCATCATGATTAATTTGTTGGAGCATCATCTGTTTTTGATCATCTCTCAAACGATCCCATCTAGCCAGTAGCAAAGTACTATAGCCCTTTATAGATGTAAGAGGAGAACGCAATTCATGACTTACAGTAGCAACTATTTCAATACCTGATTCTGAATTAGCTCCTCTAATTTGAGGGCGTAAAGAACCAAGAATGTAACTTAGATTTCCATCTATCCTCTTATATATAAAACTTAAAAAAACTTTCATTTCTTTGCCATTGGCTAATTTGATGAAAAGTTCTTTCTCAGGCATTTCCTTGACAGTTGATAAAGCAACATTTTTTTGCCAAGCATCAAATTTAGCAACACATGCAGATCTAGAGGATTCTGAAAGGTAATCGATAAAAAAGCTACCTTCTAATTCTCCAGCAGTACGCCCAAAAAGAATAGTGGCCTTTTTGTTGGCTTTGAATATATATAAGTTAGGATTTAAAAAAACTAAAGCGTAGGGTAAAATTTCAAAAACGTCGTCAATATGTTCCATGTGCATTTCCCAATTGCCGGCGTTGTCGGGCAGCTTCGAAACATAAGACTGTAGTGGCCATTCCTACATTCAATGATTCAGTCCTACCCTTCATCGGTATTGTTACACATAAATCATTCAACTGAGCTATTTGGTCATTGAGTCCATTTGCTTCATTTCCTACTACTAAAGCAATTTTGCGAACTAAGTTAGCTTCAGTATAGTCAATCCCTTTGTCTACCAAACTGGCAACTGTAAAAAATCCCAAACTCTTTATTTTTAGTATAGTTTCTTCAAATGAGCTAGCTTCGACTAATGATAAATAAAATAAAGCTCCTGCAGATGCCCTTACTAGCTTAGGATTATAAATATCTACAGAATTATCACAAAAAATTACGCCTTGAGCCCCAGCTGCTTGTGCACTTCGCATAATAGTTCCTGCGTTGCCTGGATCTTTAATCCCTACCCCTATTACTAAAAAATCCATCTCTTTTAGCTCGACAAGTTCTGTGTCTAATCTAGGTAGTACAGCTAAAATGGGCTGAGGGTTTATTGTGTTAGATATTTTACTAATTATATTCGGAACAAGTGGATAGACTCGAATACCTTTAACAAGGGCTCTATGAAGAATTTGTTGAGCGACGATATGTTCTTCAACCTCTATAGGGTCATAATACAAAGCTTCTATATCTATAGAGGCTTCTAAAGCTACCTCAATAACATTGATACCCTCAGCTACAAAAACACCTTCTTTTTGTCTAAAAGTGTTTTTTTGCAATAGTCTCCTAAGACGAACTATTTTTTTATGTTTGAGACCAAGTCCTGTCGAAGAATTCAGAAATCCTCAACTTTATCCAGCAGCTGTTGAATTACGAGCTGAATTAGAAGAAGCTAGTGCATCAGAAGAAACCTTTACCACGGCTGCAAAAGAAGTAGGATCTTGGACTGCCATATCTGCGAGCATTTTGCGATTTAGGTTCAATCCAGCAATATTTAACCCCGACATAAAACTGCTATAACTCATACCGTTTTCACGAGCAGCAGCATTGATTCTTTGGATCCAAAGCTTTCTAAAATCACCTTTGCGAGCACGCCTATCACGGTAAGCATAATGCAATGAATGCATAACTTGTTCGTTTGCCGCTCTGAAACTACGGCTTTTGTTACCGTAATAACCCTGGGCCAATTCCAATATTGCACGGCGATGCTTTTTACCGTGAACTGCTCTTTTGACCCTAGCCATTTATTACTACTCCCTCTTATACTTATTAAATTTTACAAATACTATTCTATTCTAAAGCTTTTCCCAAGCTTTAGATGCCTAAAAGCCTGCGAATCTGTTTTTCATCACTAGTTGCTACATCAGCTTCTCGCCCTAGTCGTCTAGTTCTCACACTTGACTTTTTCTCCAAAAGGTGTCCGCGAAAAGCTTTGCGACGACGAAGTTTTCCAGAGCCTGTTACTTTAAAGCGTTTAGCCGCGCCCTTATCGGTCTTCATCTTTGGCATGTTTTTCCTATTCTAAAAATTATCTTTTATCTATATAGATATATTTTGATTATCTAAGATTGTGGAGGTGATACAACATCATTTTCAGCTTTTGCTGAAGAATTATGGCGACCTTTTTTATCAGGCGCAATAACCATAATCATATTACGTCCATCAAGTTTTGCAGCTGATTCTATCTTACCTATAGGTATTACTTGTTCTGCTATGCGATCTAAAATTTGTTTACCAAGTTCAGGATGGCTCATTTCTCTGCCCCTAAACATAATAGTCACTTTAACTTTGTGGCCATCAGCTAAAAATTTCAATACTTGACGAGTCTTAGTATCAAAATCGCCCGAACCTATCTTAGGCCTATACTTCATTTCTTTGATTGTAGAACTGCTTGATTTACGCCTGGATTCTTTTGCTCTTTGGGCTTCATCAAAACGATACTTCCCATAATCCATAATTCTACAAACTGGGGGATCAGCTTGGGCCGCTACTTCTACTAAGTCTAGTTCAGCTTCCCTGGCAATGCGCAAGGCATCTGAAATGGACTTTATTCCTAACTGATTTCCATTTTCGTCTATAACGCGAACTTCTCGGGCCCTAATTTGTTCATTTATTCTTGTTTCATTTGTTGCGGCTATAGTTGCGATCAGCATCCTCCTATCATCGATGAATCAATCCTTATTATTGCAATAGAATAATCTTTGTTTGATTCACATGCCCTCATTTAGGGTTGTCAAAACAATTTTATTCTAAAAAAGCTCATGAGAAAAGCAATTATGCCAAACTCAATCTTTAATTTATATCATTTTTGTCCTAGTCTATAAGTAATGAGTACTTTTTGGACACCCGAAGGCGAACATAAAATTCCGCCCAATACAAATAAATCTAGCAATGAACCAAGTTCTGTGGAAAATGAAGCCACAAAGCGAACTCCACCAACAGAACAAGAATTAGAAGCTCAAATGCAACAGATGAGAGAGGAGCTAGGAAATACTCCTGCTTCTGTCATCATAGAAAACCATTGCTTTGGTCTTTTTGAACTTGCTGCTTTGCATCTTTCTTATAATCCTCCAAAGCTAGAAGAAGCTAGATTAGGCATTGACGCTTTAGCTGCTTTGCTTGAAGGAATGAAGAATCGACTAGGAGAACACGAAACCAGTCTAAATGAAGGACTTGCTCAACTTCGTCTAGCATATGTTCAAATTGAAGCAGCTACCAAAGCTGGAGATCAAAACCAAACTAAAGCAAGTGAATAGATTGGGCCTCTAGTCTTCCTTGTCTTCCAGGGATCACTTCAAATACTGCTTTGATCCCTGGTTGAATATTTTCTTGTTTTGCCAATACTGTCCTAATATGAAAAAATAAGATTTCATCTTTATCAGTTTTGATGCTTCCAATTCCTATTTGGGAATCAAATTCAACAATAGAACCCTTTTGAATACCAAAATCTGACATTTTTAATGAACAATTTTAGACAAAGGAAGCTCTAAGATATCACTAGCTCCCCTATCTTTCAAAGCTGGAATCAAAATATTAATCTCTTTTTTTTCAACAACAGTCTCAACTGCATATCCACTTTCTTTGAAAAGTTTTGACACTGTTGGAGATTTCATAGAAGGAAGAACGCCAATTACTGCATCTAAATCTTTTTCTAATACATTCAATTTAACTAAAACTTTATTACGTGCTTCTAATACTCCATCAAGTAAAGTTTTAACTTGTGCCATAGCGTGAGCTTTTTCAGGATCTTTGACAGAGTTTTTATTAGCAATCAATTCAGTGTGAGAAATTAAAATAGTTTCTAATACTTTTAGTCCAGCTGCTTTTAAAGCTCTGCCAGTCTCAGTAATTTCTACTACTGCATCAGCTATATCTGGAATTTTAGCTTCAGTAGCTCCATAGGAAAGTCTTATGTCTGCTTTGATGTTTTTAGAAGTTAAAAATCGTTGGGTAAGATTTGGATATTCAGTGGAAACTCTAATGCCATCTGGAAGCTGAGAAATATCTTCATAGACAGAATCGCCACTTACTGCCAATACAACTTTTATTGGATTAGAACTAACTTTAGAATAGTGCAGCTTTCCTAAAGATTCGACATCAGAAGAGGTTTCTTCTATCCAATCTCTTCCTGTTATACCAATATCAAAAAGTCCCTCTTCTATATAGATTGGAATTTCTTGAGGTCTCAATATTCTAACTTGGACAATTCTAGGATCATCTATAGTGGCGCTATAGTCAACTTCTGAACTTCTCTTTACTGCTAAATCAGCTTCTGAAAAAAGAGTCAGAGTGGCTTTTTCTAGCGATCCCTTAGGTAGAACTAAATTTAACACTTTAGAAGTCTTTCTTGTCTAGTTGTTTCATTAAATTAGCCATCTCTAAAGCAGACAAGCCAGACTCATAGCCCTTATTGCCAGCCTTTGTTCCTGATCTTTCAATTGCTTGTTCTATAGTATCTGTTGTAAGAACTCCAAAGATAGTTGGAATAGCTGTATCTATTTGTACTTTTTGTATACCACTTGCACATTGATTTGCCACTTGATCATAATGTCCAGTTGAACCTCTTATTATTGCTCCGAGACAAATAATGGCATTATAACGACCTGTTTCAGCTAAAGTTTTAGCAACTACAGGTATCTCAAAAGCCCCCGGAACCCATATTTCATAAATGTCTGAAGTTGAGACTCCATGGCGGATGAGAGCATCATTTGCTCCTTCTAATAAACGCTTTGTAATAGTGTCATTGAAACGAGAACAAACAATTGCAAATACAAACTCGGAGTTAATTAAATTCCCGACAATGGGAAGATTTCTATTAGTATCAAATGTCATCGTCTAGACCTTCTATCAAATGACCTAATCTTTCTTTTTTGGTTCTCAAATAATTTATATTTTCTTTCCTGGGAACTGTTTGCAACGGGATCCTTTCAACAATGTCTAGCCCAAATCCTTCCAAACCTTTATATTTTGAAGGGTTATTAGTCATAAGCCTCATAGTCGTAATACCAAGATCTACTAAAATTTGAGATCCTATCCCATATTCCCTACTATCAACAGGAAGACCTAGCTTCAAATTAGCATCTACTGTATCAAAACCTTGCTCTTGTAAACCATAGGCTCTCAATTTATGGGCTAAACCAATTCCTCTTCCTTCATGTCCCCTTAGATAAACTACAACCCCTAATCCTTCTTTAGATATTTGCTCCATAGCTAAATTCAATTGGGGACCACAATCGCATCTAAAAGAAGAAAATACATCTCCAGTCAAACATTCAGAATGAACTCTAACCAAGACATTTTTTTCACCTTGAACAGCTCCTTTGACCAAAGCAACATGTTGAGTGCCATCTAAAATAGAGTCGTAGGCATAACAAGTAAAATCTCCATAAGCTGTAGGGATTGTTGCTTCAGCGACTCTTTGGACCAATTTTTCTTTTTGTCTACGATATTTTATTAAATCTGCTATAGATATAATTAACAAATTATGTTCCTTAGCAAGATCTTCAAGCTCATCCATCCTAGCCATACGTGTCTTGTCGGGACTTACTACTTCGCATAAGACACCAGATGGATAAAGTCCAGCTGCTGTTGAAAGATCAACAGCAGCTTCTGTATGTCCAGCTCTTTTTAAAACTCCTCCTGGCGAATACCTAAGAGGAAGAATATGACCGGGTCTAGCTAAATCTGTAGGTTTTGTCTCGGGATTTATCAAAGCAGCTATGGTAGCAGAACGATCTGCTGCAGATATCCCCGTTGTAGTGCCTAGTCGATAGTCGACAGTGACAGTAAAAGCTGTCCTTTGAGGGTCAGTATTAGAAACTACCATTAAAGGTAAATCTAAAGCATCTAGGCGTTCTCCAAGCATAGGAACACAAATCAGACCAGAGGTATGAGATAAAAAGAAAGCAATCTTTTCAGGAGTGGCAAATTCGGCTGCCATAATTAGATCACCTTCGTTTTCACGATCCTCGTCATCAACAACGATAACGATATCGCCTCTTCCAATAGCCTCTATGGCATCTTCAATCCTCGCTAGAGGCATTATACACATCCTTTTTAGTATCGATCTTATTATCGATTTGAGGCTTTAGAAGTCTTTCTAGGTACTTTGCCAAAATATCTACTTCTAAATTAAGTTTATCCCCCACATTTACATTGCCCAACGTCGTTACTTCTAAAGTATGAGGTACAACAGCAACTTCAAAACTATTACCATCAACAGCTGCAACAGTAAGGCTTACTCCATCTAAAGTAACTGAACCTTTTTCTACTATATAACGACAAAAAGGTGGTTCTACTTCAAGTTTTAATCTTGGAGGTGGCAACAATACTGTAACTGTGGTATCTATATGACCTTGGACTATATGTCCATCTAGTCGACCACCCACTTTTGCTGCTCTTTCTAAATTGATTCTATCTTCTAACTTCAAATTACCTAAGTTTGTCCTAGCAAGTGTTTCTTGAACAACATCTACTGAAAAAGTTTTCTCACCTAGTTCTACTACTGTCAGACAACATCCACTAATAGATACAGAATCTCCTATTTTCAGTCCTGTTAAAACTTCTTGGGCTTCAAATACAAACCTGAATATTTCACAATTAGAAAGAGTTGGTTCAATAGAATCCACGTGTCCAATTTCTTCTACTATTCCAGTAAACATTTTAAATTGCCTTTTCTTTTGGTACTAAGTCAATTCTTAAATCTTGTCCCAGTTTTACAACAGAGACGAATTCACCTCTCCAAATATCACTTATGGTTTCAATTCCTTTTCCTTCAAAAGCTTTTTTATAATTGCCCCCACCAAACAAAGCTGGAGCCATATAAAATACATAACGATCTACTAAAGACCTGTCATGAAATTGACTGGCTACTTTAGCTCCACCTTCAACCAAGAGTTGAAGCACGCCTTGTCTCCCAAGATCTTGTAAGATTTCTTCTAAATCTCCTGTCATTTCCTTGGCTGGAATTGCTTTGGCTCCAGGGGGTATTTTTCCCAACACCACCCTTAAAGGGTCTATTCCTTGTACTGCCCTAACGCTCAACTGAGGATCATCTTTACGTATTGTTCCTGCCCCTACCAAAATTGCATCACTCAAAGATCTAAGCATATGTACATCTTGGCGAGCTTGAGGCCCTGTAATCCAATTACTAGTTCCATCAGGAGCAGCAATACCTCCATCTATTGTTATAGCTAATTTCAAAATAACAAAAGGACGACCTGTTTTTCTATGGACAATATAAGCTTGAAGTTGTTCTTCTATAATTTCTTTACATAAACCTATAGATACGTCCAATCCAGCCTTTTTCATCTTTTGGATGCCTTGACCTTGGACTCTTTTGTCTGGATCTTCAATTCCAACAAAAACTTTTTTAATTCCAGAATCAATGATGACATCAGCACAAGGGGGAGTGTGTCCATAATGCGAACAAGGCTCTAAGGTAGAAAACAAAACAGCACCTCGCGCCTTGTTCCCTGCTTTTTTCAAAGCTACGATTTCAGCGTGAGAACCTCCAACAGGTTCTGTTACTCCTTCAAAACACTCTCCTTGTGAAGTTACTATCAAAGCCCCAACACTGGGGTTAGGAGAAACAATTCGACGCCTAGGATTAGCTAACTCAATTGCTCTTTGCATATAAGTTTTTTCTTGTTTTGAAAAATCTTCCATATTCTAATGGGGTTGATGACCAGATAAAAGAGTCAAAGCATGAGGAATAACTTCTGCTATGGCTTCAAAACACTCTACGGCTCCACTAGCAGAGCCAGGAGTATTAATAATTAAAGTTTTTCCAATAGTTCCTGCTGTAGCTCTAGATAGACGACCCAAAGGATTGACCAATCTCATAGCTTCCGACAAACCTGGGGCTTTACGTTCCAAAATTGCCTCTGTTGCCTCAGGAGTCAAATCCCTTGGCCCAAAACCTGTTCCTCCAGTTGTAACTATTAAACCTTCAAAATCTTTTGCCATGGCTAAAAGCATTTGTGAAACATTTTCTATACCATCTGCTACAACTTCAGATTCAATCACTTTGAAATTAAATTTTTCTAAAGCATCAACCAAAGCTGGCCCAGAACGATTTTCACGAGTACCAGCTATAACACCATCAGAGACTGTAAGAACTTTAGCAATAAAAGAAGACACCTTAAAAGGTTACCTTTTAAGGTGTCTTCTTAGAGTAAAAAATTAGATTTAGCCATAGTATGACTAATACTAAATAAAAATCAATAAGCAATTACACCTATAATTGGCTCACAACATCTATTTAAAACTCAGCTTGTTCTTTATTAGCCCATTGATCCATAAAATGGAGCATGAAAACTAAAGATTCCACCATCTGAGGCTACTTCCCAATATCCACCAGTTTGGGGATCTGTTGCTATTCCAACTACTGGTTTATTTAGATGAGAGCCACCCATGGAACCATAAAAGGTAGAGTTTCCAAAGTTGAATACTCCCCCATCAGATGCAACTTCTGTATAGCCTGCACTAGTAGGAGCTATTCCAACTACTGGTTTATTTAGATGAGATCCACCCATGGAGCCATAGAACTTAGAGTTTCCAAAGTTGAATACTCCCCCATCAGATGCAACTTCGGTATAACCAGCTCCATTTGAAATAGGAGCTATTCCAACTACTGGTT
>JAJYPT010000032.1 GCA_021795135.1 Actinomycetes bacterium | reverse complement strand
TTTGCATTCAGAAAAAATAGAAGTCACTAAAATAGCCGAATCTTTATGGTATCCAATATGGGATGCTGGAATAAGTTTGGATCACAGTGTTCGCTCTTTGAATCAAGTTGTGGAGCTGGCTCAGGCTAATGTACAGGTTTTTCTTGGTCTTTTGAATGCTCGTTTTGTGGTAGGAGATCAGAACCTAGCTCAAGTAGCAATTTCAACAATATATCAAATATGGAACAAAACTGCCTATCGTCACTTAGATGAGCTAGGAGAAATGTTTAAGACACGCCAAGATAAATTCGGTGAAATTGCTTTTTTGTTAGAACCAGATTTAAAAGAATCAAGAGGTGGACTCAGAGATGTCCATTCTTTGGAAGCTCTTTTGTTGTTGTTGGGCTCAGAAACTATTCCTACCTATGAGTCTTTCCAAGAAGCTTTTAAAATACTTTTGTCTTCTAGGGTAGAGCTACACAAAAGAAGTGGACGCCATCTTGATAGATTACTTTTACAAGAACAAGATGGAGTTGCAAAAGATTTAAATTTTCAAAACGCAGATGATCTGATGCTCCAAGTATCAAAAGCAGGTAGAGCTATCTCTTGGTTTGGAGATGAACTTTGGAGAAAAACATTAACTAAGTACCGGAAGGATTTTAGTAGATTTAGCATTAAAAATACAAAAAAACCCTATAAGAAAGAATTCTTAGGAGTTTTAGTTTGGATTCAATATGGTGAAGCTGAATTAGATGATTCTACAGATTTTTCTGATCCGTGTCTTATATTAAAACTTGCTGTTTTTGCCGCACAAAATCGATTGTCTTTGTCTCATAAAAGCTTGAGATCCCTTTTCAAATATAGCCCGCCTATGCCAGAAAAATGGCCTATTCAGGCAAAAGATTTACTGGTAGAACTACTTGGAATTGGCCCAGATTCTTTAGCTATATTTGAGGCTTTGGATCAAAGTGAACTTTTAGTTCGCATCTTGCCTGAATGGGAATTTGTTAGATCAAAACCTCAACGAAATGCTTATCATCGTTTTACTGTAGACCGTCATTTATGTGAAACAGTTTCTAGGGCTTCTAAGGCTACCTCTAAAGTTAAACGCCCCGACTTGTTATTATTTGGGTCATGGTTACATGACTTGGGTAAAGGCTTGCCAGGAGACCATAGTGTTGTGGGTGCACAAATGATACAAGAAATAGGAACGAGAATAGGATTTAATGATTCTGATATAAATACTTTGGTCAAATTGGTTAGGCATCATCTTTTATTAGCAGATGTTGCCACTCGTAGGGATTTAGATGATCCTGCAACTGTGGAAAAAGTAGCAGAACTAGTTGAAGATAGTGAAACCTTACAACTTTTAAATTTTCTTACTGAAGCAGATGCAATAGCAACAGGACCTTCTGCTTGGGGACCCTGGAAGGCGCGATTGGTAGATGAGTTAGTGTATAAAACTCAAAAAGTCATAGAAGGACATTCCTTAGATACTTCTTTTGGACTAGATCTAGACCCTTATTTAGAACAAATGAGCAAAAGAGAAGTTTTTCTAAATTGTGTAAAAAATGTAGGCGATACCATCACCGTTATAGTTATAGCTCCTGATAGAACTGGACTTTTAGCCAAAGTGGCAGGCACTTTTGCTTTACAGGGACTAAATGTCCATTCAGCTAATGCTGCGGCAAAAGAAGGTATGGCAGTGGAGATTTTTGAAGTTGAACCTTCTCAAGGAATAAGTTGCGAAACAGCTACTTTGAAAGAGTTTTTGTTAGAAGTACTAAGAGGAGAGGTTGCTTTAGATGCAAGGTTGGAACAAATTGCTGTTGCTCATTCTAATTGGAGGCGACCTCAATCTGCTTTGTCTGTGGAGGAAAAAGTAGAATTAGACAACATATCTTCTGAAGTAGCAACAATAGTTGAGGTAAGAGCACAAGATAGACCTGGAACTCTTTACAGAATCACTTCGGCGCTTTCCAATTGCCAAGTAGATGTGAAATCAGCAAAAGTTTCAACATTGGGAAATGAGGTAATAGATAGTTTTTACATAACAGAAATAGAAAATGGAAAAATATTAGACCCAAATAAACAAGCTTTAATCAAATCTGTAGTATTGAGTTGCATCTAAAATTAAAATAATAAAAAAATTTCTTTTACTTCAATTATTGATAATTTTTTAATACTAACCTTAGAAATATCCATGGACTCAGCTGCTTCTTATCAAGACCTTCTTCGTTGGAGTGAAGCTTTAGCCGGCGTCGCTAAGACAGGCTTAGGTTTTACTTCTAGTCTTTATGAAAGAGAAAGATTTGAAGAGATTTTGAAAATTGCCGCTGATATTCGTTTTTCTGCTACCAAGGATCAAGATCCTGAATTTTTAGTCGAGCAATGGAAACTAGATGTAGGGATTGGAGTCAAAGGTTATGCTACTCCTAAAGTTGCAGTAGGTGCCATTGTTGGCAATGATAAAGGTCAAATTCTATTAGTCCAAAGACGAGATTCAGGAGTATGGCTTTATCCTACTGGCTGGGCTGATGCAGGTTATTCTGCTTCGGAGGTAGTAGTAAAAGAAGTAAAAGAAGAAACAGGAATAGATGTAAAACCTACTCGCTTAATCGCTGTTTTTGATGGGCTTAGGAGAGGATTTGGTTCAATTGCTCTTTATTCACTTATTTTTCAATGCCAAGTTATAGGAGGGCAATTACAAGCTCATCCTTTAGAGTGTTCAGATGTAGGATGGTTCGATGAACAAAACTTGCCTGAACCTTTGGCAGGAAAAGAGCGATGGAAGGACCTAGCTTTTAGTGCACTCAACCAAGATACGATAGAAGTAGTATTTGATCCTCCGCGTTTTCCTTTTTGGCGAGGGGATTGAACAAATTTTTTTACCTAAATATGGTAAAAAGTAAAAAAGCTAGAATTATTGCATATTTTTCTTGACTAATTTTTATTGTTATTTGGACTAGACTAGACACAAGGCTCTGTGCCAAGAGATTTAGAAAAAATGAATATACTTTTAGAATTTGAGTTGATCTAAAATTGACTGATAAATTATCTTTCTAAATTTAGTTTTATAGTTTAGAAATTATTGATAGCTTTACTAAGAATTTAGCTAACTTGTATAAGTTATAGACAATCATATTTTGAAGACACTTAACAACAACTGCGAGGGGAAAAATAATGTCTGAAACACCGGGAGCCAAAACGCGAACGGTAGGCGACATCATGAGCTCTCCGGCTATAACGGCAACAGCACAAGAATCAATAGCACAAGTTGCCAAGCAAATGGAAGAGCTTAACATGGGTTCTGTTGTGGTGGTAGATGATCATTCGGTTGTAGGAATTTTGACTGAAAGAGACATAGTACATTTTGCCAGTTCCGGAGCCGATCCAAGCCAAGCTAAAGTTCAAGACTGGATGACTCCAAACCCAGAAACAGTTGCTTCTTCTGTTGAAGTTAGTGAAGGATGGCGTTCTTTAGCCACAAAAGGATATCACCATGTTCCTGTTGTGGATGAAACAGGCCTAGTGGGAATCATATCCATGACAGATCTAATGAAAGTTTCTCAGATAAGGCCGATAGAGAATAATTTAACAGATGTTCCCAAAGGTTTGGAAAATGTTGTCGTAGCAGAAACATCTATAGGAGATGTTAGGGGTCTTGAAGGTTTCTATCATTATCGTCAATACTCAGCTACAGAATTGGCAGAGAAAAAATCTTTAGAAGATGTATGGTATCTATTTTTTGAGGGACGTCTTCCTAATAAGCAAGAAAGTGAAGAGTTTTCCCAAGAGATAAGGTCTTTGCGAGCCCTACCTGAAAACATAAAAGACTTATTACCTGAAATAGTCAAAGCAGGAGATCAATTCGTTGCTCTTGATGCTTTACGTACAGCGGTTAGTCTTTTTACTTATGCACTTGATTTTAAACCCACTTTAGATATAGATGCTACTCAACTGAGACGTAATGCTATGCAGGTATCTTCTGTTATAGCTACTTTGGTAATGGCTCTTTATAGAATTAGCAATGGACAACAGCCAATAGATCCTCATCCTGAGTTAGGACATGCTGCTAATTACATGTATATGCTAACCGGCCAAATTCCTTCTCCTGAAGTATCTAGAGCTGTAGAAAAATACCTTATTTCAGTTATTGATCATGGCTTTAATGCTTCTACTTTTACAGCTCGTGTCATAACTTCTACAGGAGCTGATCTAGGAGCAGCAGTAGTGGGAGCCATTGGGGCTTTATCTGGTCCCTTGCATGGAGGGGCACCTAGTAGAGCTTTGGATATGTTAGATGCGATACAAAAGCCAGAAAATGCTGAGGCTTGGATTAGAAATAAAGTTCAAGCTGGAGAAAGAATTATGGGTTTTGGCCATAGAGTTTATAAAACTGATGATCCTCGCTCTTTGATGTTGCGTCAAGTTGCAATAGATCTAGGTGGTGACATAGTTGATTTCGCTCAGCAAGTAGAGTCTCAAGTAGTTTCTATTTTGGCGGAATTAAAACCTGGTAGAAGACTTTATACGAATGTTGAATTTTATGCTGGAGTCGTTCTAAACAGATGCGGTATACCAAGAGAGTTATTTACACCTACTTTTGTTGCTAGTCGAGTTATTGGTTGGTCAACTCATGTTTTAGAACAAGCTGCTGACAATAGATTGATTCGTCCTAGTGCTAGATATATTGGTTCTCCTCCTCCTCAACCGGTGGAAGAGTTTGATTGATGAGTTTGTCTATCCAAACTGAACTACTGACTAAACCATCTCTAGAAGCCCTAGAAGCTCTTTCGGTGCTGATACCTCAGTTGTCTTCTTCTTGGAAGGGGCTAGACCTTGAAGAGTTGGAAAAGATAATTAACCAACCTTGTGTATTTATTTTTTTAGCTCGAGATGAGTCAAAGACCATATGTGGAACTCTTAGCCTTGTTCTTTTTGATATTCCAACAGGAACTAGAGCTTGGATAGAAGATGTAGTAGTGGACTTATCCTCAAGAGGGAAAGGAGTTGGCAAATCATTGTTAAAAGAAGCACTTTCTTTTGCTCATTCTAAAAACGTTAAAACTGTAGATCTTACATCTCGACCTTCTCGAGAATCAGCAAATAAACTATACCAAAATTTGGGTTTTGAATTGAGAGATACTAATGTATATAGGTATAAGTAAACATTTTTATTCTTTTATTGCCACAGATAATTTTTATTATTGTAAAGATATTTGTTAATGAATCTTATTAATAAGTTTCGTGAACTTTACAATACACCTAGATATAAAAAAGTAGTCCGTTATAGTTTAGTTTCTGTTATTTCTATTATTGTTAGCCAGATCTCTTTTATAACTGCTTTTGGGATTTTGCATGTATGGGGTGCACGAGGCTCAAGCATTTTCGCCACTGCTATGGGAGCTATACCTTCATATTATCTAAATAGGACTTGGGCATGGGGTAAAAGTGGCAGATCTCATCTCACCCGTGAAGTTCTTCCTTTTTGGACTCTTTCATTTATAGGTCTAGCTTTTTCTACCTGGACTGCTGATTTTGCAGCTACTCATGCTTCCATAGTGGGTCCTAGTCATGCTTTGCAAGTAGGCTTTGTTTCTTTGTCTTATCTAGGTGGCTTTGGAATTCTTTGGATTTTTAAATTTATTATTTTTAATAAACTGATTTTTTCTCATAAACCTAAAGAACCCAAGTCTTTATCGGGCACCTCCGTCTAACATTTCTTGATTCAAAAAAACTATGGAATACATTAAAGCAATAAAAACTATAACTGCTATTGATACTGAAATGGCACAACAAGCAGAAACTCTTCATTTGAATTTAACTAAGCCTCCGGGTTCTTTAGGTCAGTTAGAACAAGTCGGCATTCAATTATCAGCAATATTTCAAAAATGTCCTCCACCTCTTCCAAGTCCTGCAACGGTGGTAATTTTTGCAGCGGATCATGGGGTAATTGTAGAAGGAGTTTCTCCTTGGCCTAACGAAGTAACAGCACAGATGGTTGAAAATTTTTGCCATGGAGGAGCTGCTATAAATGTCATTGCTCGCCAAGTAGGTGCTGAAGTAAAAGTCGTAGATATAGGAGTGGCCCGACGCATTGAACCTCAAGAAGGTCTCATTGATGCAAAAGTAAGCTTTGGAACTAAAAATCTAGCTGTTGAGCCAGCAATGGATCTTTCGGAAACCACTCAAGCTATTGATGTAGGAATTGAAGTAGCAAATTTGGTAATCGGTAAAGGTAGCCTTTGCTTGATGGGTGGAGATATGGGCATTGCTAATACCACATCTTCAGCAGCTATCATTTCTTATTTGACTAATTCGGATCCAGTTGAGATAACCGGTAGAGGAACTGGTATATCTGATGAACTTTGGCAAAAAAAAGTAGCTATTGTGCAAAAAGCACTAAATAGATTACCCCAAAAACTAGAGGCTTTAGAAGTTCTTCGAGAATTAGGCGGATTAGAAATAGCAGGTCTGGTTGGACTTTTTTTACAATCTGCTGCTCGAAAAGTGCCCATCATCTTAGACGGAGTAAATACCATAGCAGCTGCTTTAGTAGCTCAAAAGCTTTGTCCAACAGTGGTTGAATATTTTATTGCTGGACATCTTTCATCTGAGCCTGGTGCTAGTAGAGGACTTGACCAATTAGGTTTGAAGCCATTATTGAATCTAGAAATGCGCTTAGGCGAAGGCAGTGGAGCTTGTTTAGCTTTGCCTCTAGTACAATTATCTAGTCGCATTTTAAATGAGATGGCTACTTTCGACTCTGCTGGAGTAAGCTCTATATAAATATACTCAAGTGGCTTTTTGACTTGATTGTCTATTAAGAAGCTTTCTTATTTATTTTAGAGTTAGCTTTAGAAGAAGCAATACTTGCTTCTAGAGCGGCTATAAGATCTCCAATTGGCTCTGGTTCTTGTTGTTTGACTTTTTGGATCTGTTTGCCTTGGGTCTTGGCATCAATCAACTCTTTAACTTTTAGTCGATATTCATCATGGTATTTTGAAGCATCAAATTCTGTTGTAAGCGAATCTATGAGTTGTTGAGCCATTGCTATTTCTTTGGGTGTTACATCTGGTTCCCGTAAATTTTGTCTTGATTCATCGAAAATAGCTTCAATGTCTACTATTTCATCGGAAAAATTCATTGTTTCAAGTACCAAAGCATCTTGGAGGGGACGTAAAGTGCATAAGTATTCTTTAGTCCGCATTACCATTTTGGCTATGGCTACCCTTTTTGTTTCTTGCATGGACAGACTAAGAAGGCGATATGCTTTTTCTGCATTTTGAGCAGGAAGAACATAGTAAGTAGAATCAAAAAATATGGGATCCACTTGGTCTAAGTATACAAAATCTTCAATTTGTATACTAGAACTAGCTTTAGGGTCTAATTGAGATAATTCTTCGGGGTCAATTGTTATGTAACTGCCACTAGATACTTCAAAACCTTTTACGATTTCATCTTGGGGAACTTCAATATTTTCATTGGCGCAAAATTTTTTATACTGAATTCTCCCTGCATCTTTGGAATGGAGTTGATGAAACCTTATATCTTTGGGATGAATAGCTACATAGAGTTTTATAGGAATATTGATAAGACCAAAACTTATAGCTCCACTCCAAATTGGTCTGGCCATCTTTCCTCCGTTGGTAAGTAAATTAAACATAATCTACCCAATTTTTAGAAATTTACATCTATGACAATTGAGAAATTATTTTTATAGATGTTTTATCGGCATTTGCTATGCAAGAAGCTATGCCTATTCCATATAGGGAAGAGCCAGTTATAGATATTTTACCTAAAGACTGACAAAGCTGTTCAATTTTTTTTATTTTACTAAGGTGACCAGGCTTATATTGGGGTAAAGCAAAATTCCATCGAGATACTTTTACTGCAGCAGGGATGGTTGAAATAGATATTATATTTTCTAATTCAGTTTGTACTTTTTGTATAATTTCTTCGTCGCTTTGTTTGAGTATTTCTTGGTTATCTTTATTACCTACAGAAGCTCTTAAAATAAAATATTCAGAATTATCAAAACGGGGCCATTTTTGAGAACTCCATGTACAAGCAGTTGTAGTGAGTCCTTCTTGTTTTGAGACGACAAATCCATTAGCTTTTATAGGAAGATTTATAGCTTCTTTTTTATAAGCAAAAGTAACTAAAGCCACCGAAGTATAATTTAGACCTTTCAACTCTAAAGCTAGCTCGGAGGAGATGTCTTCAACTATTTGTGAACTTTGCCAAGCTGGGGTCGCAAGTACTATCGAGTCTACAAAAAAAGATTCATTAGGAGTTTTTACTTCCCACCCGCTTGAGCTTTTTTTTACTTTATATACAGGTGTTTGTTTGTGAATAACAACATCTTGTTCTATAAGTTGTTGTTCTAACTTGTCTGTTAGGACAGAAAGACCATCTTTGAAAGAGAAAAAGATATTGTCTCCAGCAATAGTTGTAGCAATATTAGTCTTTGTTTTAGAAGAAGCTTTTATCCCAGCTTTGATAGTTCTATTACTTTTACGAATAACATCCAAAGCTGGCAAGGTAGCAGCTAAACTTAAATCATAACTAGAGCAAGCATAGACGCCTGATAATAAAGGATCTACCAAAACATTTACTAGTTCTTTACCTAGTCTTTTTTTGATAAATTCACCTACTGAAATATCTTCTGGTGCCCCAGTAGGTGGCAATAGAGGTTCCATCATCATTCTTATTAGCCCAATTGGACTCATCAGAGATACTAAGGGCAATAAGGATGAAATACGTATTTTTCTAGGGATTCCCATCATAGTGTCTTTTGGCAGCTCATTAAGCTTACCTTTTGACCATATTAAGGATTTTTTACTATTGGGAAATATCATCTGATCATTTAAACCCAGCTTTTCAACTAGGTTTAAAGTTTGGGGAACTCGAGATAATATTGATTCAGGTCCTAGATCGATTTTTGTATCACAAAAATCTTCCCCCATTATTTTTCCACCCAAATGTGAAGTTGCTTCAAATAGATGAACTTCAAAATCGTCTTTAGCAGGTGTTGAACCAGAGTTAGAAAGAGCAGATCCACCACTCAATCTCCACGCAGTAGTAAGTCCTGTTATGCCTGCACCTATAACAGCTATCTTTGGTTTTTTATTCACTGTTTATCTTTATTGATTTTTTGTGAAAATATATGCACTGTTTCTACAATTCCTTTCAAAATATCTGGATTTGTTTCAGGCAAAACTCCATGACCCAAATTAAATATATGCCCATTTTTTGGAGCTGATAGAAGGATATTTTCTACTTCGTTTTTTACTATTTTTGGATCAGATAAACAAATAGCTGGATCAAGATTACCTTGTAAAGCACAAGGTATGCCTATTCTATTTCTAGCTTCAGAAAGTGGAATTCTCCAGTCAATTCCCATAACATCGGGACCAGCTTGGCCCATCAATGGCAGAAGTTCTCCTGTTCCTACACCGAAATGTATAGAAGGAACACCTTGGGTTTTTATAAAAGAAAATATTTTTTTAGAAAAAGGTTGAACGAAATCATGATATGTACTTGGAGCTAAGGTTCCCGCCCAGCTGTCAAATATCTGTATAGCTTGAGCACCAGCTTGTATTTGTGAGGATATAAAACCTATAGATATATCTGTCAAAGAACTCAATAACTTGTTCCACAGAGCTGGATTTGTATGTAATAACGATTTTGTTTTTGCATAATTTCGAGAAGGACCACCTTCGATTATGTAACTAGCCACAGTAAAAGGAGCTCCAGCAAAACCAATAAGAGGTACTTTTAATTCTTGTGATAATATTTTTATAGTATCTAACACATATGGGATGTCTTGTTCAGGATTTATATTTCTCAATCTTGAAAGATCGGCTTCTGATCGAAATGGATTTTCGATAACAGGACCTATTCCTGGGGCTATATCAACACCAAATCCAATTGCAAATATTGGCACCATAATATCAGAATATAAAATTGCTGCATCTACTCCATACCTTCTTACTGGCTGAAGAGTGATTTCTGCTGCTAATTCTGGATGTTTTATAACTTCTAAAATGCTTCCCGAGCCTCTAATGGCTCGATATTCAGGTAAAGATCTTCCGGCTTGGCGCATGAACCAAACAGGGGTAAATTCAACTGGCTCTTTGCGGCAAGCTTTCAAAAAATTTGAATCAGTAATCAGGATTTTTCCTCTCGAGAAATAATCATTATTTTAATAATTATTTCAGGTATTTTGTTCAGGGTTTGGATTTTTGTACCATGTGTTATGGGCCGCAGCCCAAGGAGGTAATTCTTCTTTATCTTGGGAATTGTCTAATTGTTGTATTAATCTCTTTTGTTCTAGTTGATCTTTATGTCGTTGGGCATCTAATTGTCTATCTATGCGAACTGCTTCTTTAGCATCTTGACGCATCCATTGAAGCAAGATAATCATGATTGCTGCAACTGTTATAGTCTCCCCAGCCCCCCATAGAATTGCTCCTCCGACTCTTGTATCTGCAAGGGTGTGTTGGGGTGCAATTGAGTGAGACAAATTCATAATGGAAATGCCTATAAAAGCATCAAAAGGCATTCCTACGAATAAAGATATGATTTTTGCTCCATGGGGGAAACGCCATTTTTCAGAATCTAAACCTATTATTGGCCACCAAAATAACATTCCTGCAATTAAAAATTCCAAATGAGTAAGTTCATGCACTACAGGATGTACTAGAGAATAAGGGTACAAAGGGGTCAAAAAGAAAAGGACTGGAGTGAAATAATAAATTGAGGCTCCTACCAGGGGAAAGGTTATAAGTTTGATTATTGGACTATTTATAACTTTTAATAATCTAACCTGATTGTTTCTCTTTAAAGCTTGAAGAGCCAAAGTAACAGGTGCTGAGAGTGACAAAAAAATAGGGGCTATGGCCATTAGTAAAATATGTTGAACCACATGAACTGAAAAATTAGTGTCATCATAACTTGCCAATCCTGATTGTACTGCTATTACTATGGTTGTAATTCCAGCTATATAGGAAAGGGTTTTCCATTTTGACCAGCTCCTGCCTTTTTTGGATAGGCGTTTTGTCCCAAAAAAATAGAAAGCTATAGAAGTAATTTCTATAAAAAGTGAGATTAAAGATAATGGTTGGTTTTGCCAATTGAATAATAAATTCGATATTGATATATGGGGGGAACGAATTAGAGCCTCAAAATAGTAGACCATGTTATAAAGACTACGACTTTTTGGTTCTTAAGTGTAAAAAATAAAAATTTCTCCTCAATGTGTCAATCGTTGCCAAAATGAGATAAGAAAGAAACTGTGAGTGATTTAGCCGTAAACCAAACAAAGGCAAACAACCGACGCCCATCTATGTTGGGCATAGGAACAATGATCTGGCTAGCTTCAGAATTGATGTTCTTTTCTGGATTGTTTGCTGCTTATTTTGCTATTAGAGCCCATAACATGCCTAACTGGCCTCCACCAGGAGTACATTTAGATGTTTTGTTATCAGGACTTGCAACCATTGTCCTTGTTGCTTCTAGTGGAACTTTTCAAATGGCAGTTATTGCCCTTGAAAAGGGAAATAAGTCAAAAGCTAGAACTTGGATTGTGATTAGTTTCATTATGGGTTGTATTTTTTTGACCAACCAAGGTTATGAATGGACCCATCTTCCTTTTTCTGTCTCAAGTAATGCTTTTGGATCAATGTTTTATTTGATGACTGGATTTCACGGTCTTCATGTTACTTTGGGCCTAATTGCAATGTTGGGGCTACTTTTGAGGATTTCAGGACCAGGAAAAGATCCTGGAGAAGTAGCAGTGATTCAAGCAGTTAGTTATTATTGGCACTTTGTAGATGTAGTTTGGGTAGGTTTATATACCGTCTTGTTCCTTCTTACTTTGAAGTAGGTATAATGTTGAAAAAATTATCTTTTATTCCAGGCATAGTGGTTGCAGTTTCGGTAGTGACAGGAGCTTATATATTTGGTTCAGATATGCCATCTGCAAGTGCTACAACAGGTCCTAATCTAGGAGTTTCTACTCCAGGAGGCTACAGTGCAACTCCAAAATATACCAATTCCAAAACTGCTCTTGGAGGAGGGGTACCAAATGTCAGAGGAACTTCTTCTAGCCCGAATAAACAACTTTTAGCAGAAGGCAAAACTTTATATATCCAGGCTTGTCAAAGTTGTCATGGCACACAAGGACAAGGTACGACAAGAGGAGTATATTTGAAAGGTCGAGGTGCAGCAGCTATTAATTTTTGGCTCACTACAGGTCGTATGCCTGCGGCTAAGCCTCAGATTGAATCTCCTCGTAAACCTCCTGTGTTTGATCCTCAACAGATAAATGCTTTGGTAGCTTATGTAACTTCTTTTGGAGGAGGAGGACCCGCTATTCCCAAAGTAAATCTATCTAATACTAAATTATCAACTGGAGCTAGACTTTTTATAGATAATTGTGCTTCATGTCATACTGCTGCAGGATCAGGAGCTGCTTTGAGTTATGGAACTTATGCTCCCGATTTACATATGGCTACCAAAACTCAAATTGCAGAAGCAATTAGAACAGGACCTTTGCAAATGCCGGTTTTTGGTCC
>JAJYPT010000236.1 GCA_021795135.1 Actinomycetes bacterium | reverse complement strand
TTACTTGGTCAATGTGCAACAAGGCAGGATATTTCTCACTAGTTGCAGCTGGTCGACTCGCTCCTTGTATGTAATCTCCTCTTCTAAGAGAAAAACGCCTTACTTGGCTAATAGAAACATAGACATCATTAGAACTAGGAAGATATCCATTAGTCCTAAGAAATCCAAATCCTTCTTCTCTTAGGTCTAATAGACCCCTTACCTCAGTTGGTTCGCCTTGAAATTGAGGTTCATTTTGATTGGTTTGAGAATTGTCTTTATCAGCTCGGTCTCTACCTCTTCGACGTCTGTTTCGCCTAGTAGTAGCACTGGTTTCACCATCGTGAGATCTTTGTTGGGAACTGCGCTCTGGGCTAAGTCGTTCAGATTTATCACCATTTTTAACAGAATCGCCAGATTTAGCAGAACCATGATTATTATTGGTGGTCCCATTATTAGAAGATATAGCTGAATCGGTAGAGGTGGCAGAAGAATTTGAAGACCCATTGCTATTGTTTGGGGTTTGGCTTTGGGTAGCTAAACTAGGTTCTATAGCTTGGGTAGGGGTTTGGGGATTTGGAGAAACAGAGTCAGAGGATTCTCCAGAAGATGAAGAAGATGATGCTCTACCAGGAGACCTTCTGTTTGTTCTCCTAGGAGAAGTCTTAGGTGTAGCACTAGAACTTGGTTCAGAAGCAGAAGATTCTTGAGAAGATTCAGAAGTAGAATCGGGGGTCTCTAATTGCTCTGGGCGCTTACGCCTAGGACGACTAGTTTTAGCAACGGCACCACTTGGAGCCGCAGAACTTGTTTCAACTATAGGAAGTTGTACGCCTGTAGTTTGGAGAATTTTATCTATAAGATCACTCTTTTTAATCCTAGCAACGGACTTTAAACCCCTTGCTATAGCGATTTCCTGGAGCTCGCTTCGCTCTTTGGACTCCAAAACAGAGCGCTCGAGCTGTTGCTCTCCGCTCATTCACACACCTCGCTTGCTCTTATTCTAGGCTTAGAGTCTAGCTCTGGCCTAAGGCGAAATAAGTTATTGATATCGCCTTGTAAGTGTTACTACTACCTTTATCTATTTCATTATTTTTTAGGGCGAGACTTGGGTTTAGGTATTGAAACTTTATAAGACTTATCCAAAAGATCAATAACTGAAAAGAATTAGGGTAGAAAATTTAGTCCGAGAACCGACTATGAATATAATATATATCAATTACTAACACAAACAGTATACATACCGTTATTTTTATTATAGCTCTATTGCAGAACTAATTGCGTCAAAACTAGCTTCAATTGCTTCAGGTACTGCAATTTGAGATATGGCAGTGTCTGGATCTTTGAGTCCATTTCCCGTAAGGACACATACAACAGTTGAATCTGTTGGAACCCCCATCTTCAACAGTCCTGCTACACTAGCTGCTGATGCTGGCTCGCAAAATACACCTTCTGCGTTTGCCAAAAAAGAATACGCTGATAAAATTTCTTCATCACTTACTGCATTTATACCCCCATCTGATTCTTTTACCGCCCCCAAAGCCAACTGCCAAGAAGCTGGGTTGCCAATTCTAATAGCAGTAGCAACAGTATCTGGATCCAAAACAGGATGACCAAGTACTATAGGAGCTGCTCCTTCGGCTTGAAAACCCATCATTTTAGGTAATTTAGTACTATTGCCATTTTGTTGGTATTGACAATAACCCTTCCAATAAGCAGTAATATTTCCGGCATTGCCAACTGGGATAAAATGAAAATCAGGAGCATCTCCTAACACATCAACTATTTCAAAAGCCCCAGTTTTTTGACCTTCAATACGAAAAGGGTTAATAGAATTTACAACAGTAATATCAGATTTATTTCCAAGATCTCTTACTATATTTAGAGCTTGATCAAAATTACCCCTTATTTGAAGTACTTTTGCACCATAGATTAAAGCTTGGGCAAGTTTTCCCAATGCAATATAGCCCTCAGGTATCAAAACTATACAACTAAGTCCTGCTTGGGCTGAATAAGCAGCAGCTGCAGCAGAAGTATTGCCTGTTGAGGCACAAACAACTGCTTTTGATCCAGCTTCAACAGCTTTGGTAATGGCCAAACTCATTCCACGATCTTTAAAAGATCCTGTGGGATTTGCCCCTTCTATCTTTAGATAGACATTAGCTTGAACTTTTTCTGAAAGCCTTGGAGCTTTTAGTAAAGGAGTAGCTCCTTCTAAAAGAGAAATACTACGAGTTTGTTCACTTACTGGAAGAAAACTTTTATATTCTTCAATAATTCCTCTCCAAGGCCTCAATGCTGGATTACTTGCCATTATCTTCGCATTTGCCATTGTCTTCCTCCTTGGAACCCATCACTCGCAATAAAGCCCCAACTCGATCTATTGCATCTATATTACGCAACAACTCTATAGTTTTTTGCATAGATTTTTCTTTGGCAACATGAGTTATAAATACTAATCGAGCTTCATCTCCTAGACCAATTTGTTCCATAGAACGAATGGAGACCCCTTGTTGGCCAAAGACTTCAGCCACCATTGATAACACACCAGGGCGATCTGCTACATCGATATTTAGATAATATTGAGATTTGAGCTCACCCATTTCTAAAATATTTGCATCAACAAGTTCTGGTACATATGCATCAGCAGGAGAATTTAGAGTTTTGGCTGCATCTATTATATCTCCCAACACAGCACTAGCTGTTGGGGAACCCCCTGCTCCTCTACCATAAAGCATCAGCTCTCCAACTGCTTCTCCTTCTATAAACACAGCATTAAACTCTTCTCTTACCGATGCCAAGGGATGGGATTTATCAATCATTGCTGGATGAACCCTAACTGCTACTTGAGCAGAACCCAAAGAAGTAGATTCTATTCTTTCTACAACAGCCAACAGTTTAATTACATATCCCAATCTTGTTGCAAAAG
>JAJYPT010000235.1 GCA_021795135.1 Actinomycetes bacterium | reverse complement strand
GCGAATTTAGCTAAGGCTCGTTTTTATTATTAGTGCTTATAAATTAGCTAACAAGTTTCAAAGAAGTTTTTGAAGCATTGTCAAAGCTATCGTCTATGGCCACTACGGGAAGTTTTTTCCTATCTAGAAAAGATGCAGCTACAGATGCTCTAAATCCACCTGCACAATGAACCCAAATTGGCTTGTCGGGAATTTCATTGATCCTTTGTTGAACATCTTGTATAGGAATGTTAATAGAACCTTCAATATGGGAAGATTCCCACTCATTTTTTTGACGCACATCCAAAATAGCAAGGTCTTTGCCCTCTTCTAAAGCCTTTGCAAGGCCTTCGAAATCAACTACGTCATAAGAGCTAATTTCTCCCACTTCGGAGAAGTTTCCATGAAATTGAGCATCAGTATCTAGCCCAATGCGGACAATCTCACGATGAGCATCTAAAATTTGTTCTGGGTTGTCCCCAACAAGGGTAATACGAGACCCCCAAGGAATGGTCCACCCAAAATAATTTACGAACAAACTGCCCATTTCTATACCAACAGAACCCGCTAGGTGACCTTTGGCATAAGCTACGCGAGACCTTACATCTACTACCCATTCTCCACCCTTGAGTCGATTTGCTAGTTCTTGGGAATCGACCTCTTTAGGTGCAGATAGATCTGCAGGGAGTCCACCATTGAGATTGAAATAACCCATGTGGGCATAGTAGCGAGGATAAGGAACCAAATTAGCAAGAGTTTCGGAAACAAATTTATCTTCATCTAGTAAAAATACTGGATTTGTTTTTTTCTCATTTGCAATAGTAGATGCGTCTCCCGTAGTTTGGGTAGCTGAACAAAAGCTTCCAAACCCATGAGTTGGATAAATTTCTACTGCTTCGCCTAACTCGGCTAATTTGTGTGCTGAATGGTATTGGTGATGAGCTAAAGGATTAGCTGTCTCTTGAGAAATTAGGTCAGTTCTACCAGTTGAGCCATAAAGTAAAGATCCACCTGTAAATACTGCTTTTGTCTCTCCATTGTCCACAACAGCATAGGCAAGGTGATTGAAGGTATGACCTGGGGTAGCAATAACTTTTATAGTTAAAGAACCAACTTTTATCTCGTCGCCTTCTGTAATTTTGTTAGCCTCAAATGCAATTGGATCGGCTTCATTTACATATAGAGCTGCCCCCGTTACCCTAGATAGAGGAAGACCTCCTGAAACATAGTCATTGTGCATATGAGTTTCACAAATAGCTTCTATTTGTACGTTTTTTTCTTGCGCTAGTGCTAGATATCTATCGATATCACGTTGTGGATCTACAACCACTGCAGATTGGCCATCGGTTATTAGATAACTACGATCCCCTAAACCTGGTGTGTCTATTGATGTAATATCAATCATAATTCCCCCTCATTATAACTTTGCTACTTCTAATACTGCCATACAGGATATAACTTATACCTATAGGGGTATATTCCCACTCTTGAGCCTAAATATAGAAAATAATATTTAAAATGCTTCTTTAGCTGGGATTTAAATAGGGAGATTTATAAAAAATAAAAAGCTAAATTATTAAAAAACAATCCCAATAGCTATAACGTATATAAATAGTGGAAAACTATTAACTATTGTATTAAAAACAAAATCAATAAAATCTTGTAGAGGAGTCTTATGCAAGACAATCGTCTTAGTTTATTGACGATCCATGCCCACCCTGATGATGAATCTTCTAAAGGGGCTGGAACAGTAGCTAAATATCACAGTCAAGGAGTACGGACTACTCTAGTTTGCTGTACGGGGGGAGAAGAAGGCGACATTTTGAATCCTGCTATGGAAAATCCTACAGTGAGACAAAATCTAGAACAAATACGTCTAGAAGAGCTCAAAAAAGCAACCCAGATAATTGGATACGATGAGGTTGTGATGTTGGGATATAGAGATTCAGGTATGCCCGACAGTGAGGCTAATAAAAATCCTAATTGTTTTGCCAAGGCTCCTTTAGATGAAGCAGTTGCAAAGTTGGTAAAAGTGATTCGCAAAGTGCGCCCTCAAGTAATTGTCACATATGACGAAAACCAACAAGGATATCCTCATCCAGATCATTTACGAGTCCATGAAATTACAATTCCAGCCTTTGAAGCAGCTGGAGATCCCAATGCGTATCCAGAGCTAGGCGAAGCTTTTAGCCCTTTGAAGCTGTACTATATTTTATGGTCCAAAACCAGAATTTTAGCTTTACATGAAAAGTTCTTATCTTTGGGGATAGAGTCTCCTTTTAGTGAAAAAAGACTTTCTTTTCCATCTAGGGATCATCTAATAACAACTAAAATAGATATTTCTGAATTTGAAGAAGTTAGAAGAAAAGCTCTTTTGGCTCATCAGACTCAAATAGATCCAACTTCGACTTTTTGGTTTGGGTTGCCCCTAGAAGAAGCTAAGAAAGTACATCCTTATGATGAATATATTTTGGCAAGATCTTTAGTAGGTGCTTCAAATCAAGAAGATGATTTATTTGAAGGTGTAAGGGATAAAATTTACAGCTAAGATCTAATAGATGAAATCAAATTTCAGGAGGAAGTGTGCCTAAATGGTTATCCCAACAGTGGCTGGATGAAACGGTAAAGCTTTCATCTGATCAACCACAACGCCCAGGCGCTTCTGCAAGATTGCAATATGTAATAACTAATGCTCCCGATGGAGATATTAGGTATTATTGGATACTTCAAGATGGAGTTTTAGTTGATTCCAAACTTGGAGATGTTGCTGAAGCAGATGTTGTTCTTACCCAAAGCTATGAAGATGCTGTAAAGATCCAAAAAGGAGAGTTGGATCCCAATGCTGCTTTTATGCAAGGCAAAGTAAAAGTAGATGGAAATATGGCCAAGCTTATGTCACTTTTGCCTGTAATCAATTCTCCTGAATTTC
>JAJYPT010000234.1 GCA_021795135.1 Actinomycetes bacterium | reverse complement strand
ATTTAGTGCACCTTCTGCAGTTTGTAATACCGAAATACCATTTTGAGCATTACTCATAGCAACGCCATATCCATTGGATTGTTGTTGTAGGTACTGAGCAATAACATAACCAGATGCATTATCAGCAGCAGTTGAGATCTTGAGACCTGATGACAAACGCTGAAGAGAAACATTCATTGCATTGTTTGTGTTATTCAAGTTGTTGTAAGCATTTAATGCTGAAATATTTGAGTTGATTCTAAGAGCCATTTTTTCCTCCTTGATTTGACTCCTGTCTCCTTATCCTTGGAGATCAGTTTTGCTTTTTTATCTAGATGTTTCTTAGATATCTATATTTTCGGTGGAGTAGTAGATAACTTTAGCGATTTTTGATTTTATTTGAAAAAAAGTTAAGGCGATCTAAAACAAGTTGTGCTGCTTTGTCCCAAGTAAAATTAGATTGTATCTTTTGTCTTGCCCTTTCTCCCATGGCTTGTCCAATTTCAGGATTTTTGATCGCAGATAAAAGTGCTTGAGAAAGAGCTTCTTTATTAGGTTGGGCAAGCCAAAATCCCACAGGTGAGGGGCTAAAGCCTTCTAGATCGGCACTTTGTAAAGTAGAGGGAATTAAGTAAGAGGTTGAGTCATCACAAAAATCTAGGCATGCTCCATAGTTGGTGACAATAGTAGGTTTGGCTGTTGCCATGGCCTCTGCAATAGGAAGTCCAAAACCTTCTCCTCTATAAGGATGAGCTAAAGCATCACAAGAGCGGTACAAATTAGCTAAATCAGCTTCATTTAGGTCTTCTTCTATGAGCTCAATTTCTGGCAAGAATGGATCTTTAGCTAAGTTTTTGATCCATTGATCCATTGCGATTCCAGTATAGAAAGTACCAGTACCAAAACTTTTAATGACTAGACAGACATCATCTGAAATGCTAAATGTATCTAGATAGGTTTCTACTAATAAGTCAATTCCTTTCCTGTAAATTGTTCCGCCCAAGAAAAGAAACTTGAAGCTCTTTTTGGTTTTTAATTTAAATTTAGGTCCTAATGGTGTAAATACTGAAGTATTTACACCATTAGGTATAACTTGAATTTTATTTTTTGGGATGCCACTATCTATATAACATTGTTTTACCCATGAACTAGGACACCATATTTCGTCAAATTCATTTTTGATAGGTTCAATCCATTCATTTGGTATTCCTCCAAATTCCCACGGTTGCACCAGTATTTTGATTTGGGCTAGTGAAGTTGAAAAATCAGGAGGCCATTGGTGTCTTACTTCTATATTTATTTTATTTTTGACATTATTGGGATTCCAATTGACATTTTTTACCTTTTCTTGGAATTCTGCCGGATAAGGTTGGCAATCTCCAAAAGATGAATGAAATTGCAGATTTTGAGTTTTAGATACTCTAGAAAGAATTTCTCGATTCACCAGAGACAAGCTATGAGTAGAAAATATATCGCCTTGCCATCCTATAGATATCTTCTTTTGACTATCTTGGATCTGTCTAGATGCATTGACTTGAGGGATAATTCTTTCTAGGTGACCCACTATTTTTGTGACAGCTTTTTCCCATGTCCAATTTTGTTCTATGTCTAGACGGGCTTGAGTTGCTTTTTGCTTGGCTTCATCTGGATTGTTCATAACGTGTTTAAATAGCGCTACTAGGTGTTTTTCTGAAGGTTTTGCCCAATATTGACCTCTAAAATGCTCCAATTCCATTCGCTCATCGATTTCTTCAAGACCTTCTATGTCTATAAGATAGCTATTAGAATCATTCATAAAATCTAACATTCCACTCCAACGAGTACTTATGACAGGAACTCCACACGCCATAGATTCTAATTGCGGCCTACCGACTCCTTCGCCTCTGGTCGGAGAAACATATACATCAGCTGTTGCTAGTAAACGAGGCATATCTTTAATAGCTATTTCTTGATTCAAGATTATAATAGGAGCTACTTTGTTAAAATCGAACCCTTTACTTTCCAAATGCTCTTTTATGCGCGATTCTATTTTGTTTTTACCAAGATCTGAGCGAGTACTCATACTAGAACGTATCAATAAACAAACATCATCTTGAGACGTAAATGCTTTTGCCCATGAATTCAAAAGTATGTCCCAACCTTTTCTAAAGCTCCATTCAAAAATGGAAAGGAAAACTTTGCTAGCCAGATTAGGTATGGGCAGAGGATAAAGCTTTGGGTGGAATAAAGTGGTATCTACTCCATCTGGAACTATGTATATAGGAATAGTTACTCCAGCTTGTTTAAAACTTATTTCATTGAAGCTACTAGGTACCCATACTTCATCCATTTTATTTATTGAATCCACCCAACCATTAGGTAAAGAATTGGTCTCGAACATGGTTCGAGCAATACTATATTCTGAGCCTAAAACCCGTTTTAGACGATCAGGTGGTAGGTGGACTACACTAATAGGTAATTGTGGGATAGAAGTTGCTAAGATATTTTTAAGACCTATTTTAGTACTTGAAGGCATTTGTTGGATCTGTTCTATAAAAGAAGACGAAACGCGTCCAAAATTGCGAGCTACTACTGGAAACCCTAATTCTTGCAATTTTATTGCATAAGCTCTAGCTTCTTCGGCATATCCACTAAAATCGAAGAAGGGGGCATCCCAAACTAAACCTATATTTGAATACTTTCTTTGGATGGTTGGTTTACATTCACTAGATCGAGAAGGGGTAATTCTAGAGGCGTTTTTGGATTTTTTTTTAGATTTAGTTTTGGACAATTCATTCTCCGACAAGTTGGAAAGTGCTATTTATGGTGAGATATTTGAAGACAATCGTCAAAAAAGAATTATTTCTTTAGCTGGTATTATTTTTAGGATAAATCGAACTAAAAATAAATAACTACTGCTTTATGGATAAAGAAATAAAAAATATTGTCTTTTACCAAGAAGTATTTAATTTTTT
>JAJYPT010000233.1 GCA_021795135.1 Actinomycetes bacterium | reverse complement strand
CTTTAGGTGACTATTAGTCACCTAAAAATCAGGATTAGCAAACACATATGGGCAGGTCAAAGGTTTAGAATCCAACTCGGAAAGTCAAAAAGTAGCTTTTTTTGTAAAAAGTGCGGAAGACAGGATCCACTTAGCTTGTCTTGGAATGTTTTCTTCCCTGCATCAGATAAAGCTTTGAGTTGTAGATCTAGATTTTGATCTCTCGTTGAAATACAAACATATCCAATCGAGCATTAACTAGCTTTTTTTGATTAACTTGTTTTGAAACATTATTCGTCTTTGTTATCTGAATGAAAGTAAATTTAAAAAAGATAGATTGTGCTTTTTGGATTTTTAAATGCTTAGCAATTTTATGGTCTAGATATCAAAAAGTACCTGTGTCTATGACGATGCCAGTTGTGGCATCAATTACTGATACATAACCAGATACTTTAGGCACTTTTACACCCTTTGGAATCCATGCCCCTTTTAGATTGTGAGGAGTCAAAAATGTCATTTTTACTACCCATACAGGTCGAGAAGGATTAACTATAGTATTAGCAGCAAGTGCAGGCCAGATTTTATGCATATGACCATAGGTAGTGATATTGGCCGAAGTTGATTTTATTCCACTATGACCAGTATCGATAATACTTAAAGCTTTAGCTTTAGAAATCAAGGTTGCATTAGAAGCAACTGGATCAGCAAGCTGAGTTAGTGTTGGGTTCCCAAGAGTAGATAGATCATTGCAATTATGCCCAGCTTGCATACAAGCAGCAAGTCCAGGAACTGCCTTTATACAATTCCCCCCTGCTTTTATACAACTTTGCAATTGCTGTTGGTTGACCCCGTTATACACTAGGGGTTGTTGGCTTGAGACCATCTTGTTGGTATTGCTAATAGGTGCACTGGTGATTCTTTGGCTATTGAACAGCGTTGAACTAGTGTCTATTCCAACCATTATCGACAAAGCAATAATAAGACTTGAAGCTAAGCCTAAAATCAATAATTTTATTTTCGTCCTTTTGATCATGACTCCTTATTTTAAAGTATACAGCCTGGGATATCCCCTTCGAGAGCTTGTTGTCACTCCACTCATTACCTTGATAAGAAACTCCATTTAGGCGGTATCCGTTTATGCTCCCGTTGCCATAAGGAATACTAATGTAGTTAGATTGATTAGGTAAGTACACCTACCCTTGGTCATTTACATCTGGATGATAATTAGTAAATGTATCTGTCCATTCATAAGGGGTTAACTCCACAGGGCACAAATAACTCAACTCCTCCCTGAGGTCAACTTATAGAACAGATAAAACAAAATGAACAAATCTATGAAAAATATCAAAACAGAATAAAAGAAATAGTTTCTGAAGTTTCAAGAGCTCATGCAAAACTAGACAAAGAGCTTAGTTATCTATTAGAAGAAAAACAAGAACTTAGATCAAAATTATCAAAGCTTCAAAAACACCAATCAGAACTGTTTACCAAAGCAACACAAAAACACTAAATCTGTCTTCCAAGACCGCCTTGGCCAGGTTGAAAATCTAGTGGATTCATACCAAATTGTAGGCCAAGAGATGGTTTTGTAGGAGGTTTTTTAGGTGAAGTAAGTTTAATAAACCTAGCAGGACTTACAATTGCTATATCACGAGTAAAATTTCTAACACGTTCAAAACCGCTATCATTTGTAACCAGTATTGAAGATTCAGAATCTAGAGTGAGTCTAAAGATATAACTATCTTCTAATTCAAGATCACCAATAGTATTATTTTTAGAAACAAACGGATCGGTATCTTTATATATCAATTTAGAACTCAAACTCATTGATCTAAGAAAAGTTAATAAGTTTTCAGCATCTTGTCTAGAATAACCTACTTGATCTCTACTAATTGAAAAGGCATTTTTAACTATATGTTTTGAAGTAACAAGGCAAAGATTAGGGTTTATTTTCACTGCTTCAAAACAATTAAAATCATCTTTTGAACTATTTGCAAAACCACGAACATAAACGTTTATATCAAAAACTACATTTATTTTTTGATCCATCTAGATCTAGCTTATAAAACTAAGTTGTAGAAGTTTAATTGCAAACTATTTTGGAAGAGAATCAAAAAAATTATCTACTAAATCATCTATGTCTTTAGGGATAGGCTTATTCTGATATTCTTTTTGTAAAGCAACAGCATCAATGTCTGGAAGACCCATTTTCTTTCTCTGCTCAACTATTTCTAAGCGACGCTGATTTATATTTATTAAAGCTTGATCCGCAGACAATTGAGATTCTGTTTTAGCCATATTTCTATTATACCTCATTCTTTTAGATTGTAAAACTACTATTTACCTAGAACTAGCTGGTAAATAACGATAAATGCTAGCAATAGATACTCCTAGGTTTTCAGCTACATCTCTTGGTGACATTCCAGTTTCTAATAGCTGTTTACCTGCTTTGATTTTGCCCTCAGTCATTAGTCGTCTTTGTCCACCAATACGGCCAGCTTGTTTAGCTATAGCAAGACCTGCTTTGGTTCTTTCTATATCGAGCTCTCGTTCCATTTCAGCCAGTGATGCCATTACATGAAAAAAGAATCTCCCCGCAAGGGTTGTGGTATCTATTGAGTCAGTAAGGCTTTTGAAATTGACTTGTTGTTTTTCTAACTTAGCTACTAAATCTACTAAGTGTTTAACACTGCGCCCTAGCCTGTCTAGCTTCCAAACAACTAAAGAATCTCCAGGACGCAATATCTCAAGGGCTTTATCAAGCCCCGGACGAATAGCTTTAGATCCACTTATTTTGTCTTCAAATATTTTTTCACACCCTACACCAGATAAAGCCTTTAGCTGTAGATCTAGATTTTGATCTTCAGTTGAAACACGAACATATCCAATGAGCATTAATTGGCTTTCCTTTTGAATAGCTACCTTGGTAACGGTTTTTTAAACTCAAAGCTTTCTTTTGG
>JAJYPT010000232.1 GCA_021795135.1 Actinomycetes bacterium | reverse complement strand
AGGCGTAAAACCTCTGGCTCCCAATCTTTCAATAACTCACTGACGAAAACTAGATTACCCAAAGACTTAGACATTTTACTTCCATTAAATTCAACCATTGCAGTATGCATCCAATGATTTACAAATCTATGTCCTGTTTTTGACTCTGAAAGAGCTATTTCGCATTCATGATGAGGAAATATCAAATCACTTCCCCCTCCGTGTAAATCAATAGTTGAAGTATTTAATTCTCTCATAGCCAAAACAGAGCACTCCACATGCCATCCTGGTCTACCCAAGCCCCAAGGAGATTCCCAAGAAGGCTCATCTGGAGCAGAAGGTTGCCAAAGAACAAAATCCAATGGATCTTTCTTATTTGGATCGTTCGGATTACCCCCTCTTTCAGCAGCCAGAACCAACATTTGGGAACGATCAAGTTGACTCAATTGTCCAAATCCTCGAAAAGAATTAATCGAAAAATATACTGAACTATTAGATATATAGCTATATCCAGCTTCTAACAAACTCTGTATAAAATTTATTATTTCTTCAATTGCAGAACTTGCTCGAGGTTCAGAATAACAAGGCAATATTCCCATCATTTTCATATCTAGATCAAAGCGGGCTACTTCTCTAGTAGCTAAATCTAAATAATCTAGTTTAATCTCTCGAGCCCTTTTTAATAAATCGTCATCTACATCTGTTATGTTTCTAACCCATTTCACGCTGTATCCATCATCTATCAACCGCCTTTGTAAAACATCATAAAAAAGATATGTGGCAGCGTGTCCTATATGGGTAGCATCATATGGCGTAATCCCGCAGGTATAGATATTTACTACAGAATTAGGTGTAAAAGGTACTATTTTTCTTTCAAGCGTGTCATATAAGCGCATTTAATTCCTCTAGCTATATACCCAAGATACGAATTGTAGAAGTTGTTTTATATTTTTTATTTATCTCAAGCAAAGTAGCAGTCATAGACTCAAGATTACCTGCTAGAGATAATGACCCTACTTCAATGGGACGAAGATATTTGATAGATCTTACCAGACTAGCTACTGTAGCAGAAGCATCTAGACTATCAGAACAAATCAATACATCATAATCCAAAACAACAGAAAGATTTTTCAATGGTTTGGCAGGTAAGTGATGAAAAGCTCCTACCACTGTTGAATTAGGTAGCGCTATTTGAATTTCACTAGCTATTGATCCTCTAGGTAAAGAAATTGCTTGAAAATGTGATGCCATCCTAATTAGGGGATTTGCCATTGAAACAACTATCTTGTCTTTTAACTCTTCAGATAAAGGTTGCAACATAGAAATGCAAGCATCCCAAGGAGCTGCCACAATTATTACTTCGCTATCTCGAGCTACTAGTTGATTTTGTTGCCCTTGCAAAGGTAACTCATTATATTGAGGTTCTTTTTTTAAATTAGCTACTATTGCTTGAGCCTTATCATAATCACGTGAGCCTATCATTACTTGATGACCACTTTTGCTAAGACGCAATCCAAGACCTATTCCAGCGGGACCAGTACCAGCCATAATACCTATTTTCATCTATTTAGCCACCTTTATGTGTAATTGGATCTTTTAAGTGTTAGTCTAAGTAATCGTGCAGATCCTAGAGAATAAGAAAATACTAATAACTGGTGTACTTACCGAATCTTCTTTAGCTTTCGAAATAGCAAAACAAGCTCAAAACGAAGGCGCTGAGATCATACTAACAGGAGCAGGAAGGGGTCTTTCTTTAACTAAACGTAGTGCTAAAAAATTAGTTAAAGAACCTCAAGTATTAGAATTAGATGTAACTAAACCAGAACAACTAAATGCTGCTGCTACTGAACTAAGCCAGATTTGGGATCGTCTTGATGGAATAGTTCATTCAATTGGCTTTGCTCCTGCTGATTGCCTGGGAGGAGACATTCTAAAAGCAAATTGGCAAGATGTTTCTACCGCATTAGAAATTTCTACCTACTCTCTCAAAGCTCTGGCTCAATATTTTTTGCCACTGCTTCGTCTTAGTGAATCTAGCTCAATTGTTGGTCTTGATTTTGACGCCACTGTAGCTTGGCCGGGTTATGATTGGATGGGAGTAGCTAAAGCCGCCCTAGAATCTTTGACTAGATATCTAGCAAGAGATTTAGCAAAAGATAAAACCAGGATAAATTTAATAGCAGCAGGTCCAATAAGAACAACAGCAGCACGTTCTATACCTGGTTTTGAAAATTTTGAAGAGGTGTGGGACAAAAGAGCTCCTCTTGGGTGGGATATAAAAGATTCTCTTCCAGTAGCTAAAGCTACTGTTGCTTTACTTTCAGATTTGTTTCCTGCTACAACCGGAGAAATAATACATGTTGATGGAGGATATCACGCAATAGGTGCTTAGATAGCAACAAGATCATATACCCTATCAAACCTAATACTACAAAATCTTGCTTATCAATTCCCCCACGGCATCAAATGAAAGATGTTTTACCGTCTCTAATGCTTTTTGTGCCTTTAAACAATGTTGAGAATCTTCTAAGGAAAATCGTAAAGTATTTCTTACAGCAAAAGTGGTAACCTCTGCCCATTGCTGCCCCATATAAGAGTTTTCATAATCTACTATCACATAATTACATTAGAATTTGATAGCTATTATTTTAATTTAGAAATTGAGTTCCTCCACTCCAATCAATTGCTGCAGCTGGAACTCTACAAGTCATACTTTCAATAACTGACATTCCCAATCCATCCTCAAACAATATTTTCTGAAAAAAGATGTTAAAAAATTTTCAATACAAAAACATTGAACGATAAACAGACTATTTGGGAACTTCAAATGAAAAAGTTCTCATTGAAGATCTCTCAAAATTATTTTTATAAAAATCGTGCTCGAAATAAGCCTTTGTTGAGTCAAAAATTTAAGTTTGTAGCACACAGCTGAGGTCTTTTTAGAATCTTTTTAAGTATTGGGTTTTTATACTAGAT
>JAJYPT010000031.1 GCA_021795135.1 Actinomycetes bacterium | reverse complement strand
AACTTCGGCTGGATATCAAAAAGTGCTAAATGCAGTAGGAGGAAAATTTAAAGTCGGGGCTTTTGTAGAACCAGCTGGATCTACGGGACATGCTGCAAATATTTCTCAAGGACTTGGTTTCGTGCTGCCAAAAGGTCATAGTCAAACTCAAGATAAAGCAGCCGCTACTTTTGTTAGATGGTGGTTTGCACCTACTCAGCAAGCAGCTTGGGCTGAGACAACAGGTTATGCTCCTGAGACCCACAAAGGCGCAGCTGCAATTCCGGCTTCATTTATCTCTAGTCATCCTGGACTAAAAGTTTCCATACAAGCTATCTCGTCTCCTTATACCTTACCAAGACCTGTTAGTGATAGTTACAAAGAAGTTCAAGCAGCTTTGGACTCTTCTTTCTTGCAAATAGCACAAGGAAAGGTGCCAGTTGTATCTGGATTGAAAACTTTAGACCAACAAGGTGATTCATACATGAATGGATCTACAGCTTTATAACGCATAGAAAATTGAGTGTAAAAAGCAATGAAGACATACTTAGATATCAAGTTCGTCTTCATTGCTTCAAAGACATCTATTAATGAACGGAAATTACGATACCAGTGGTTTGTGTATTGAAAAGTGCTCACATGATCGAAGAACCTACTACTGTTGGAACTTCAATTTTGATTGTAGAAGATGATGAAGGTCTAGCTTTTGCCCTAAAACGAGCTTTGGAAGAAGAACAATATTTAGTCAAAGTTGCCCACGATGGCAATATGGCGCTACAACTGTTAGCTTTGGAAGAATTTGATGCAGTTGTGTTAGACCTAATGTTACCTTTTATTAGTGGCACAGATATATGCAACAGGTTAAGAAAAGAGGGAAACTGGACTCCTATCTTAATGGTAACAGCTCTTGGAGACGTTCAAGAGCGCATACAAGGTTTTGAAATAGGAGCAGATGACTATCTAGCTAAGCCTTTTAGCATAACAGAGCTATTGGTAAGAATAAAAGCAATTATTCGCAGAAGCCACATTGGAAGACCTGCTTTGTTGAAAGTAGGAGATATCCAACTTGATCCAGTTACAAAAAAGGTCTGGAGAGGAGATTTCCAGATTGATTTGGCGCCACGAGAAGCAGAATTACTAGAGTTTTTCTTACGGCGTCCGGGAATAGTTTTGACTCGTAAGACTATATTAAAAGGTATTTGGGGATCAAATCCCACTGTTGCAGAAAATATTGTGGATCAATATGTAGGACACCTTAGGCGCAAAATTGATCGTCCTTTTGGTTGTAATGATTTAGAAACAGTTCACTGTTTGGGTTATAAATTGCGCATGCCGCACCATTAATGCCAATTAGATGGAGAATTACTATTGCAATAGTAATTATAACAACTCTTTTGGTCATTATTGGGGCTCCGCTATTTGAAGCTAGTTTATCTTCGGCTATAGGATCTACTTTAAAAAGATCCCTCCAAAGAAGACAGTATAGAGTCGAGGCTCAAATTATGTCTCATCAACTGAATTTGTCAGATAAACCTGTTACTTTGAGCCAAGACCAAAGTGTTATACAGGTAAATACTCCTGCGAATAAATTGCTATATACAACTGCTAGAGCAGGTCTTGAGTCCATACTAAGTCCTTCTCAGCTGACTATAGCTAGTCAAAGACCTATTTGGTTCGAATACAAACGCCCTCAGTGGCTTAATAAATATTTAATACTTGCTTCTCCGATAAATACTAAAAGAGGAAAGCAGATAATCATTTTAGTGGGTACCTCAACAGATCCTTTAGTTGATTATCTATCTCAAACCAATAAAGATCTCTTTATTGTCGGACCTGTTTTAGTTTTTTTAGCCGCAGTTGGGGCTTGGCTATTGACAGGGGCTGTTTTAAAGCCAGTTGAAAAGCTACGAGCTGAAGCTAAAGGTATTTTTGTTCTAGATAATAAAGCTAGATTAGCTATTCCTAATACTAAAGATGAATTAGCTGACCTAGCTTTAACTTTTAATGAGTTATTAGAAAAAGTTCAAATAACCTTAGATGACCAACGACGCTTTGTAGCAGCTGCTAGTCATGAATTGCGAACCCCTCTTAGTGCATTGAAAGCTGAATTAGAACTAGCACAAAAACCTAATCGAAACCCAATCGAATTAGCTAAGGCAATAGATGAAGTAGCTATTAGAGTAGATGATTTAATCAACCTTGCTCAATCGTTGCTTTTGTTAGCTCAAAGTGATGAAGATATGTTAAAACTTTCGAAGACGCCTTTGGATCTAGTTTCTCTAGTTGTTTCTTCACTAGGTTCTCAAAAAGCAAAAGCAGAGCAATTAAAAGTAGATTTTGTTTTACATGCAGATCCTGAACTAATTGTTTGGATAGATCCAATTAGGTTCAGACAAGTTGTAGATAACTTAGTAGATAATGCTTTGAATTTTGCTCCCGTTGGCTCTTTGATAGAGATATTGGTACAAAAAGTAGACGATCAAGCCATTGTTGAAGTAAGAGATCAAGGAGTTGGATTTTCTCCTGAAATCATAGATCAAGCACTTGAACGTTTTGTCAGAACCCCAAATTCAACTAATCGTAAAAGTGGTGGAACTGGATTAGGTCTTTCTATAGTAAAAGTTATTGTCCAAAGTCACAAAGGCCATATTGAACTTGGCAATAATAAGACCCAAGGTGCATTTATTAAAGTGACTTTACCAATATCAGACCAAAAATAGGCGAAGTTGTCACAAGAAGTATTTTTTAGCTTTGAAAACCTTATAAAGCCGGAAAAAAGAAAGGTAATATAAATGCGAATTTTGGCTACAGCTAAACAGGTGCCTTCTTCTAGCGAAGATTTGTTACTTGATTCTCGAGGAACAATGATTCGTGAAGGCATTGCTTTAGAGATGAATCCTTATTGTAAAAGAGCTGTAGCAAAAGCAGTAGAGTTAGCACAATTGACCAACGGCAATTCCATGGTCGTTTCTCTTGGACCGCCAAGTGCTGAAGATATTTTATTAGAAGCTTTGGCTTGGGGTGTTGATGAAGCTGTTTTGCTATCTGATCCTTTATTTGCTGGATCAGATACTTTAGCCACAGCGCGAGCTCTTGCTGCTTTTGTGAAAAAAGAAGGTCCATTCGATCTCATACTTACTGGTCATTCTTCTCTTGATTCTGAAACTGGCCAAGTTGGAGCTGAACTTGCTGAATTATTAGACCTAGCTTTTGCTGATTCAGTTCGAGAGTTAGATCTAGATAAGGATAATAAATTAGTAAATCTTCGTTGTGAACAAGATGATGGAGGGCGCTTATTATCGGTTCCTTTACCTGCTGTTTTGGCGGTAGCTGAACGTTTATGCCCACCGGCAAAAGTACATCGTGACATTTGGAGCGAAATACCTTCTAGTCGAGTTCGCAAACTAAAAGCAGATGATCTTGATCCAAAAGGTCCATGGGGTCTACAAGGAAGTCCTACCCAAGTAGGATCTGTTAGAAGTTTTGGAAAAGTTCCTAGGTTGTTGTGGAGGCTAGATAAGCCTGTTGAGAGCCAAGTTGAAGATGCGCTAGAAATTTTAATTCAACGTAAAGCTTTTGAAAGCAGTCTTGAGCAAACAACAGAACAAGTAGCATCTCCTACAGGAAAAGATGACCAATCAATTTGTGTGGTTTTAGAACCCAACAGAGAACAATTCAACAGAGAACTTCTTGGAAGGGCAGCTTTGCTTGCTCATCAAATTGATGCCAAGGTACTAGCAATAAGTACAGAAGCATTCAATTTATCCCAGATTTGGAAGTGGGGAACAGATGAACTTGTTGTCTTGAATGGTTCTAAAATAGAACAAGACATAGCAGCTACTATATCTTGTTGGGCTCAAAGTCAATCTGTTGAGATAATGATGTTTCCAGCAAGTTATTGGGGGCGAGAAGTTGCTGCTAGAACAGCAGCTCGCTTAGAAGCTGGTTTGATCGGAGATGCTGTAGATATTCAAATAGAAAACAAGAGACTTTTGGCTTTCAAGCCAGCTAACCGAGGAAGCCAACTTGTGGCTATTACAGCTAAATCTAAAGTCCAAATGGTTAGTGTTCGTCCAGGGGTTTTACCTCTATTGTTGCCCAGGAGTGGTTTGCAGGTGGCAAATATGTCCACCCTGAAAGGGGTAAACAAGAGTCAAGTCCAAGTTAGAAAATCTTGGCGGGATGATAATTTCGAAGATCTTTTAAATGCCTCTATAGTGATTGGACTAGGTGCAGGAGTTCCTAATAATCAATATGGACAAATTTACCAACTAGCAGATTTGCTTGGTGCACAAGTTGCAGCTACTCGTAAAGTTACAGATAAGGGATGGATTCAACGATCTCGTCAAGTTGGTATAACAGGTAGAAGTATCTCTCCTAGATTATATATTGCAATTGGTATCAGTGGTAAATATAACCATCTGGCAGGTGTTAGTGGAGCTCAAAATATTGTGGCTATAAACAACGATCCCGATGCTGTTATTTTTTCTAATTGCGATTTGGCCATAGTAGGAAATTGGGATGAAGTAGTTAGCTACATGATTGACAAAATCAAAAACAACATTAAAATTAATAGTTTTTTCAAACAAGACAAAGAACAAATTAACTAGGTCTGGCTTAGATGTGTTATTGCTCCAAAGACCAAAATCTGGAGCAATAACACTTTGTAAATTTTGGATAAAATATTAAGAAGTTTTAGTTCTACCTAATGTAAATACAATTGAAATAAAAGTGATAAGTATAGATACAATATAGACAATTCCTGCAATTGGGGAATTTGGATATGTTGTATTGACAATAACTCCTAACAAAACCGATATTGCCACCCCACTAGGAATTTTCCAATCATCTGCAACAAGTTTAATTATTTTATAAATACTTTTTTTTAGAATCTCGACCAGTTTCATGATTGGCCTCTATTTGGATTAGGTGATTGAAATCTTGAAAGATTTTTGACAGAAGTAGTTTTTAGTCGTGCTATCAATATTAGCGATGTTAGTAAAAATACTGCTAACAACAAAGGATAAGAAGCAAATCCAAAAGAGGTATGTAGATGCAATCCCTCGGCTAGCCAAGTGGTTCCTAAAGCTGAAAGCATTACTCCAACTATAAATTTAATGCCATTTTCTGGAGCTTTAGCTAAAGGTGCTTTAAGTAAAATACCAACTATAGCTACAGCTATAATACCTGCTACAGCCCCTAATGTTGCATAGGATCTCATATGGGGCGCCAAACCAAAAGTTACCACAGTAAAAGCAACTTCTGATCCTTCTAATACAACGGCTCCAAAAGCAGTTGCAATACCTAGCTTGTCCAGTTTCTTATTGGAGCTAGCTTTTGGACCAAGAGAGCTTAAAGTTTTGTCAAAAGCAGCTGACTCATTACGAAAAGGGATTTTGCCTCCATATCGTAATGTGGCTTTTACTAGCCATCTCATTCCAAATAATAACATTAGAGTTCCCATAACAAGATTCAATAGATGTACAGGAACTACGCTCACTATGAGGACTCCAATAGTTGAAAGGATTAAGGTCAAAAGCAAAAGACCACTTCCAAGACCTACCCAAGCAGATTTCCAACCTTTGGCAAGTCCAACTGCTAACAAGACTGAAAGAGTTTCTATGGATTCCACACATCCAGCTAAAAAAGTAGAAGCCAAAGTAGCAAAGATCATATGAGTACTAGATCTAGTGTTTGTAAATAGACTTTATATAAAATCATTAGATCTTCCTTTTGATGAGTTATGGTTATTAGCACTAGAGTATAGAGCTACTTTTAAATATATCAATTTGGAATACCAGATAAGGTATATAAAAGGTTAATACTGAGTAAATGGTCTAACTCATATAGTTAATAAATTATGTAGTAATAAACAGTTATAAGCGGTTTAGGTAGATAAAACCGTGTTCTTTTATAGCTTAGAGCACATATTAAAAAAACCCTTGTTTAGATAATACTTTGATCCCAACATTTTCTATAAAGTTAAAACCTCCTGTAAAATGAGCTAATTTTAGGTCACTAAGAGGCGTAGTACGCATTTGAAACTAGAGACTAAGGTAACCTAGGGGTAATGCTGGGGATTTTTTAAATTGAAAAGGAAACTTATTTTTAAAGTTAATTTATCTGATTTATTTCATATTTGGGAATAAATTTATTAGGTAAATGGTAGTACTAGTTGAAGTTAGTATTTGTGAATTGGAGGTGAAGCTAATGGCTCTACCATTGAAACGATCAAATAACGAACCTTCCTCTCGAGATCCTTTTCGAGACCTATTTCAACTGCAATCGTTGTTTTCCGATTGGGCTCCTTTTATGAATATAGAAGATAGTTTTGTCCCACTAGGGGATTTGGAAGAACAAGATGATGCCTATCTGTTGGAAGTAGAACTTCCTGCTGTGGATAAAAAAGATATTAACATAGAAGTATCCAATAGGAGAGTTGCTATAAGCGGAGAAAGGCGAGAAAAAGAACGGAAGGGAGTTCTTAGGCATAAAACTCGACTGAGTGGAAAATTTAGTTACGAACTGACTTTGCCAGGAGAAGTAGACCAAGACAATATTGAAGCAAATCTAAAAGATGGGGTATTGTCTGTAAGGATTCCAAAAGCAGCCCATACTAGACCTCGCCGAATTGAGATAGGATAGCCTCCTATAATCGCTCTAACCAACAACCTCATCCTAATAGGATGAGGTTGTTGGTTTTAAAAACCCTTTAAAAAAACCTATCTCCTAGACATAGAAGAAAGAGATAGCCGCTATAGTATATGCAGATATACGAATACAAAAATATTCGTAGATACAATAAGGGGGACCAGCCGTGACCGTTACGATTGAGGCTAGCGATATAAATAATTCTTTAAATAATTTAGCTTTTGATTCTTCAGATCCTCAGTCGATTGATTCTAGCGAGTTTGAAGAACTACTTAAAAGACGACAAGATGTTGTGGTAATAGATGTTAGATCGCCAGGAGAATTCCAAAGTGTTCACATAGAAGGATCTTATAATATTCCAATAGGGGAGATAAAGGGCTCTATTTCAAAAATAGCTTCTAAAATCTCAGGTCCTGTTGTTTTGATCTGCCAAGCAGGAATTCGTTCTGAACAAGCAGCTGAAATTTTAAATGCCGCCGGGGTGCAAGACATAAGAATTTTAGAAGGTGGAATTGGAGCTTGGCGTTCTTTTGGTGGCCAAGTTGCAATAGGACAGGGACGTTGGGCAATGGATCGTCAAGTTCGTCTTATATCTGGTTCTGTAGTTATGGGGGGTATTGCTTTAGGTTCTTTTCCCAAACTACGCTTTGTTCGTTTGTTGCCTTTTTTAGTAGGGGTTGGATTAGTACATTCTTCTGTTACTAACTCTTGTTTATTGGCTAGATTGTTGGGGAGATTGTCTTATAATAAAGGTCCCCGTTATGATCTAGATTCTGTTCTTGATTTAGCGTTTGGCTAAATAGCTGGAAATAAAATTCTTAATAAAAAAACGATAAGGAAATTTTTCCTTATCGTTTTTTTATTAAGAATTTAACAAGAGCACCTAAAGAAGTATCAGCACTGATTAGAATTTTGAGAAAAACTGCTAAGTTTGAAGCTTGAATATTTTGAGTACTTAGAAGTCTATAGCCTTATAATTTATAAAAACTACAGGGTATAGACTGTAGCTATAATCTTTATAAAAGGTAAAAACTTGTATCGAGATACCAAATCTAATTTAGTTCTAAGTGCTAGTGACCTTGTAAATTATCTATATTGTCTTCATCTTAGTAAGTTATCTTTTCAGGTAGCTAACGGGGAGAACATTTTAGCTAAAGAACAAGATGAAGCATCTCAAGTGTTGCAAAAGCGAGGAGATCAACACGAACTTGAATCTCTAAAGTTGCTACAGGGCTACTACCAACAAGTGGTCAATATAGATGCTAATCGCTCTTTAAAACAGCGTTTAGACCAAACGTTGTTGGCTATGACTCAAGGAGCACAAGTAATTTATCATGGTCAATTTTTAAATAAAGCTAAATCAAATTTTATATGGCAAGGTGAAACTGACTTTTTAATTAAAGTAAACAACAGTCCATCTAATTTAGGATCTTTTTCTTACGAACCCCAAGATGCAAAACTTTCTAAGTTAGTAAAACCTGAAGCAATTCTTCAATTATGTAACTATGCCGAACATCTAGAGATTATCCAAGGAAACTTACCTGAAAAAATTCACGTAATAACGGGTAAGAAAGATAAAGAGAGTTTCTTTACGTCTGAATTTATCTCCTATTACAAAGCCATAAAGAAACGATTTGAACAACAACTGGGGGAAAATATTATTTCTTACCCTGTTCCGGTTCCTCATTGTAGTCTTTGTGCTTGGCAAGAATTATGTGAACAAAAAAGGCAACAAGATCAACATTTATCGTTAGTAGCTTTGATAAGAACAAATCAAATTGAAAAGTTAAAACGAGCTGGCATTACAACTGTAAGTGGTCTTGCTAGTAGTTCAATAGCCGAAGTAAAAGGACTTAGAGAACAAACTTTTATCAAACTTAGACGCCAAGCTAAGTTGTTGACCCAATCTTTAAAAAAGCCTGACCTTGCCCCTTGTTATGAGTTATTGCCAGACCAAAGTTTAGGGTTGGCAGCTTTGCCCGAGGCCTGTGAGGGGGATTTATTTTTTGATATAGAAGGAGATCCTTATATCCAAGGTGGTCTTGAGTATCTTTTTGGAGTTGGTTTTTTACAAGGAGGAATATTCCACTATAAAGCATTTTGGGCACATGATCGCCAAAGTGAAAAGCTAGCTTTTGAAGAATTGATTGATTTTATTTCCCAGCGAAGAAAGATTTGGCCTCAGCTGCATATATATCATTATGCTCCTTATGAGCCTAGTGCTTTGACAAGATTGATGGGATCTCATGGTACTAGAGAAAAACAAGTAGATGATTTGTTGAGAAGTAAAGTTTTGGTTGATTTATATAAAATCGTGCGTCAAGGTTTATGCATTGGAGTTAGTTCTTATTCATTGAAGAAATTAGAACCACTATATATGGAAGCTAGAGCAGGAGAAATAACCAATGCAGCCTCTAGTATTGTTGGCTATGAAAACTGGCTTGAAACAAGAGATATCGCTCTACTTGCATCTTTGCAAGACTATAACGAAGTAGATTGTGACTCAACTCTAAAGTTGAGAGATTGGCTATTAAAACTACGTAGGGATTTTTCTATAAGCATCATCGCCCAAGTTGGTGATACTAGTCCTACTGATGAAGTAATTGATGAGCCAAAAGAAGCAGAAGTTGTAACAGATCAACTCTTAGAGGCAAAATATCCAGGTTTAGCACCACAAGAATTTAGTTCAAAAAATAATCCTTATTGGCTTTTGGCTCAATTAGCGAATTGGCATTCTCGAGAAGAAAAACCTCAATGGTGGAAATATTTTTCTCGTATAAATGCACCAGAGGAAGATTTGTGGCAAGATAGCGAAGCTATTGCAGGTCTGGAATATTTAGGCGAAGTTGGACGAGAAAAAAAATCTATTTTGCATAAATACAGCTTTGACCCAACCCAAGATAGCAAAATATTGTTAAATTCTCGTCCCTTGGATTCCAACACCGGAAAAAATTGTGGAGTTGTTGAACAGATAGATCCTATTAGGGGAATTATTGTTCTGAAAAGAGCTGTTACTTCAAAAGCCCCCCATCCAATTTCTATTATTCCTGCTAAACCTGTCAAATCAGATGTTATGAAAAAAGCTATATTGAAATTGGCTAAATGGGTTTTAGAATTTGGAATAGATTCAAAAGGACCCTATAGAGCCGCTCGAGATTTATTGTTAGGCTATGGTCCTCGTTTTGAAGGATCTATCAATTTAGATGCTTTATATGGGCCAGATGAAGATATGGCAAAAGTAGCTATATTAAATTCAACTAAATTAGATAATGGTTGTTTGGCTATACAAGGTCCTCCTGGATCTGGAAAAACTTATATTGCCGCTCATATCATTATTGAATTGGTAAAAAAGGGTAATAAAGTAGGAATTACCGCAAATAGCCATAGTGCTGTTTCAAACCTTGTTAAAAAAATAATAGAAGTTAGCACAGAACAAAAAATTGTTTTAAATCTAATGCAAAAAATAACAGATTCAACTTTTATAGAGGAGACTTTAGGTGTTGAATTTGTCAAGTCTAATCAAAATATAAAAGATGCTCTGTTGGCTAACGAGGTAGATATTGTGGCAGGAACAACGTGGCTTTTTGCTGATGATATTTTAGATCAACAATTAGATTACCTAATTGTTGATGAAGCAGGACAACTATCTTTGGCAAATACAATTGCTGCTAGTTGTGCTAGTAAAAATCTTATTTTAATAGGTGACCCTCAACAGCTACCACAGCCCTTACAAGGAAGCCATCCTGTTGGGGCAGAGGTTTCTTCTTTGGAGCACCTATTAAAAAATAAGCCTACTTTGGATCCCAAAGATGGACTTTTTTTAGATATTTCTCGACGAATGCACCCTAAAATTTGTAGTTTTATCTCTGAGCTTAGTTATTCAGGTCGTTTAAAATCTAATGCAAAAAACCAATTAGTTGAAGATGGGCCCTTAGTAGCAGGTGCTGGTATTTTTTGGGTTCCCATTACCCATGAATCTAATAAGACTTCTTGTATTGAAGAAGCTGAATCAATATCTAGATATTATAAAGCTTTAATTGGGCGCAATTGGATAAACTCCCAAGGTGAAAAAAAGCCACTAAGTTACAAAGACTTAATTGTTGTAGCTCCTTATAATGCTCAAGTAGGTATTATAAAACAACATTTACCTTCTATGGCAAATGTTGGAACAGTAGATAAGTTCCAAGGTCAAGAAGCAGCAGTTGTTTTCATCTCTCTTACAGTGTCTAACGCCCAAGACATACCACGAGGAATGGAATTTTTATATAGTAAAAATAGATTAAATGTTGCTATATCTAGAGCCAAAGCAATGGCAATAGTATTTGGTAGCGCGCAACTTTTGACACCGAAATGTAATTCAATTGAGCAAATGAAACTTGTAAATGGTCTTTGTAGGTTAGTAGAGCTATCAACTAGTTTGAATTAATGCAAAAATAAATAAAATTTTAGGCTATCCATCTGCTGCATTTAGTTCATCTTGAGAGGGTTTACCTCTTAGAAAAGAAGCTAGCATAGTTGCTAAAATAACCCCAGCAAAAGGACCTATGATATAGATCCACCAATAGTTAGAGGACCAAGAAACTAGATCTGGACCGATTGATCGCACTGGATTCATCGATGCTCCACTAATGGGGCTAGCAAATAAACCAGCTAAAGCCACATAGCCTCCAACAGCTATAGCCGAGTTGTGACCTACTAGTTTATGTCCTGCTGCTGTTCCGAAAATTATAGTCATGAGAAAAAAACTAAGCAGGAATTCCATTATTAAAGATGCTGTAATCCCATGAGGAATAGTGGCTCCTAAATGGCCAACTGGTCCAAATAACACCCTTAGTACTCCCACAGCGGCAATAGATCCAAGAAGTTGAGCTAGCCAATAATTGAGTAGATGCGCCCAAGGAAAGTCTTTTCTTAAAGCAAAGGCAAAGGTAACTACAGGATTGAGATGAGCTCCTGATACGTCTCCAAAAGTATAAATAATAGCCATAACTACCAGACCCGGAGCTACCACTGAAGCAGATCTTCCTATTTGGATATGAGAGGAAGCTGAGATAACCGAAGGAGCCGCAGCAACAAAAACTAGCATAAAAGTTCCTATAAATTCAGCAACTGCTCGTTTCCATTGTCCATAAAAACCAGATCTGTTGCTTGTGAAATTGCCTATTCCAGAACTTTTCATTACAATCCTAGATAGTTCTTTAGAGTTTGATTTGTTTTGAGTAGAGTCTGGAACCATTTTCGATACCGCCTTCAATTTCAAATGAAACTAAGGAAAAGATTTTGTAGATTTATTATGGCATTTAAAAAGCCACTTTAGAAATTATAGAATTTATTATCTTGAAATTGATAATAAAGTTTTAGAGATAAGAATATAATCTTTGTCAAATTCAAGCTTCACAGATAAACCAACTTACACAATAAGGGATTAGTCTATCTAGTGTTGCAGTAATGCATGTAAGATATAAGTAATCAAGATAGTCTTAGTCCCTATTACTTTGAAATATATGTAGTTATCTAATTGTGTATTGTAAAAATTTATTTACTAAAAATAAGATAAATAAAAATAATTTTAGTTAGGATAAATGAGTATATATGAGGACTACTTACCCCCATTTTAACTTTATTTAGTTTGATATTAAACTAAATAAAGAGAAACTTATAGGGTCATCTATCAATAATTTTAGATAAGACTTAGATAAGACAATATAGTGACTAGGGATAGCTTGGACTTCTTCTAGTTTTCAAAACAAAGTATTAGAGTTAGATTGTTTGGAAATATTAGACAACTACTACTTATAAATGAGGAGTTAAGTTATTGGAAAAATTAGTTGTAGGTCAACGTTATGAGGTTCCAGGAGCTGGCCACTTGACTCACACATTGGGAGTTTTTGAAGGTAGGACTAATGGAGTTTTGACCTTTACTTGTGGTTGTAAGAAGACTGTTTTAGTTTCTGATGAACAAGCACAATCTAAAGGTTATGAACTTCCAGATTGAAAAAGGTTATTTGCTAACGCTAGGATCTAAGTAGACAGTATCAGTGGCTAAATTATTTAGAAGCCAAAGACTTGTATAAAGAATTTGATAAATTACAATTGATGAGTTTGTTGTGCCAATAATCCCAGCTGAACAATAGTATTTTCTAATATAATTAATAGATTATCTTTGAGTTCGCATCGATTATGTTTGATGCCAAACCTTCTTTTAGATTGAAATTTCTGATAGATCTTTCGATGTCAACTATTGTATTATTAGCAATTATTTAATAAATATTATATAAGCTAATTA
>JAJYPT010000030.1 GCA_021795135.1 Actinomycetes bacterium | reverse complement strand
AAACGGAGGATGGCCTATGACTGTTTTTTTACTTCCTGATCAACGACCATTTTACGCTGGAACTTATTTTCCAAAAGTACAAATGGGAAGCCTACCATCTTTTGCAGATGTATTAAATTGGATAAGTCAATTATGGGTCCAAGACAGATCAAAAATCATCTCCCAAGCCAATAGTCTATCCCAAGCACTACAAGATCATAGTCGCTTAGTATCCAACATAGCTCCCCAATCAAATATCAAAGTTGATTCATCTATAGCAAAAGCAATCAGTGAATTTAAAAAATCTTTTGATCCTAATTGGGGTGGATTTGGAGGACCTCCAAAATTTCCTCAACCTTCAAGATTAGATTTTATAATCAGGTCTTATTATCATAGTAAAGACCAAGATTTACTAAAAATTTTTTCTACAACTTTAGATGCAATGGCCTCAGGTGGAATTTATGATCACCTTGGTGGAGGCTTCTCTAGATATTCAGTAGATAAAAAATGGACTATTCCCCATTTTGAAAAAATGCTTTATGATCAAGCAGGCCTAGTTAGAAACTATATTTATGGATGGCAATTAACTAAAAATAAAGCCTGGTTACAAGTAGCAGAAGAAACTATTAATTATGTTTTATCCGAATTGAAAATTAAAAGTAACAAAAATGATCACTTTGGTCTAGCTTGTGCCCAAGATGCTGACTCAGAAGGTCAAGAAGGACTTTTTTATTCTTGGTCTTGGCAAGAGTTAAAAAATCTAATTCCAGAAGAACTATTTCAAATAGCCCAAGATTGGTATGGTTTTAGTAAAAAAGGAAATTTTGAAGGAAAAAATATTTTACTCAGATCTACAAGAGGCGATTTAATTCGTCCTGTTGAGATTGAAAAAGTAAAAAACATACTTCTTGAAGCTCGGTCAAAACGAATAGCTCCTGGATTAGACAATAAGATATTGACTGAATTAAATGCCATGTTTTGCTCCTCATTGGCCGAAGCAGCTGCAGCTAATTCTAATACGAATTGGCAACAAGCAGCTTTGTCTATAGGAGAATTTATCTTCGAAAATCTCTTTGATAAAAAAACTAGGTTGATGAGGTCTTGGCAAGATGGAGTTGTACGTCATTTAGGATATTGTTCAGATTATGCTTGGACAATAGATGCTTTTACTCGACTTAGTGAAATGAGTGGTCAAAAAAAGTGGCTTGAACGTTCTGTGCTGATTGCTGAACAACTTATTGACCTTTTTTGGGATGAGACAGAAAATGCATTTTTCTTTACAGGAAAAGATGCCCCCGAACTACTAATTAGGACAAAAGAAATTTTTGATTCTGCTACCCCTTCTTCTAATTCTGTAGCAGCAGTAGCCTTGTGGAGACTAGGGGCATTGACAGGAATAGAAGAATTTAAAATAATAAGTCAAAAAATTGCCAAATGGGCTAGCTCTATAATAGAACAAGCCCCAGGGACAGTTCCTTATTTATTGTGGGCTTTAGAAATGATTTACCAAGATACAACAGAAGTAGTAATAGCTGGTGATCGTTTAGACCTAGTAAATGTAGTTCATCATAATTTTTTGCCAGAAGTAGTACTAGCTTGGGGAGAAAAAACCTCTTCTCCCCTATGGGATGAGCGTTTAGATCAATTTGGATATGTTTGTCATAACTACAGTTGTTCTCTGCCTGCAAAAACACCCCAACAACTAAGTGAACAACTCCATATCATCTAAAGATTACAATTTAAAAATAACTAAGTTTTCCCTCAGCAAGGTCTTCTGCCATAGCCCATCCAAATACCACTAAAGAATCCCCTCGAGTTGTATCAAGAGTTGTAAAAAACTCCTCAACTCCAGCTGGAAGTTCCTTATCTTGAATTTTGGGAAGATCTAAAAACCCACAAAGATTTCCGTTTCCTTTTATAACAAAGCTACGGTCATCTATATCTCCTTCAGATCCAAAGCGTTTAGCCAACCTGCGACCCCAAGCTCTTTCTTCTCCTGTTGGCTTATGATCTTTACGAGGGATTATTTCTTGTAGCCCTTCAAAAGCAAGAAACCCTCCTGGACCACCAAGACGGATTCCAACCAATACATCTTCATCTGGAAAAGCAAGAATTACTCTTTTGTATTGATCAGCAATTAAAGATTTAAATATTGAAAGTTGATTAGAAGGCCCAACAAAGGCCAAACCAATTAATAAAGCTGGAGTACCACCAATGCGTTCAAGACTACAAAATGAAAAACCTACCAATTCTTCTTCTTGTCGAGCTTGGCTAATCAATACCCATTCTTCACATTGCTTGGATAAAAAACCTATGTCAAATCCATTTTCATAACTTGTACATAGATCACTCATCTCAGCAATTTCAGAATCAGTAAGAGAAGTACAATCTTTTGTGGTTACTTCTATATCCATGATTTTGTCGTGCTCCCAAAAGTAATCAAACTTGACTAGCTATATCTATACTGCTATAAATAAAACTTTCTTATTGGACAAATGGTTCTATTGCCCCTAACAGAAACCTATTAATAGGCTATCAGTTACTCAAACAGAAACTGCGTTAGACCCAAGCAAAACACGCAAAGAACCCAATAAAGAACTTTTTGAATCAACATTGAACTCAGAGGGAAGACCTAAAACCTTTTGTCCCACTTCTAAAAAGATAGGGGAATTACCCGGGTGTTCTAATAATAAATTTTTTAACTCATTTAGCTCTTTGTCATTCCAAAAAGGAGGAACTTTAATCCTAACTGGAGTTGAATTTGTTGTATCTATCTCAATTGGAACTACCTCTAAACAAATCAATTTTGGCTCATCATCTCTAGAATCCAACTTAGCCTTTACACATACAATCGCGTCATCTTGTAACAATGTAGAACATTTTGTAAAAGCTTTGGGAAATACAAGGACTTCTATAGAAGACTGAAGATCTTCAAGTGTAAAAGTAGCCATTAAATCTCCGCGTTTCGTATAACGTCTATTTAGATTTACAACCACTCCCCCAACCAAACGAGTCTCACCTTCGGTTGAGGTAGGAAGATATTTAAGTTCTTCAATAGAACAATCGGTCTTTTTACGCAAAATCGCCTCAGCACCCATCAAAGGATGATCACTTACATAAAGCCCTAGCATTTCTTTTTCTAAAGCTAAGCGATGATGTTTATCGAATTCTATTTCAGGGATAGACATTTTAGAATCATCAAAACCAGAAGAAGAACTATCTATAGAACTATCTCCAAATAAAGAAAGAACACCTAATTCTTTTTCCCTACGTCGAGCTAAGGTGTATTCTAATATTTTTTCAAATACTTCATATAAACCTTGGCGAGTATAGCCCATAGAGTCAAAAGCTCCAGCTTTTATGAGAGCTTCAACAGTCCTTTTATTCAATACAGAAGGATTGACTCTCTCACAAAAATCATAAAAATCTTTAAAAACACCTCTTTCTTCACGTTCTTGTACAATAAGAGAAACTAATCCTTCTCCAACATTTCTTATGGCGGCTAATCCAAATAAAATAGCGCCTTTGGAAGAATTGTGTGGATAAACAGCACTAAAGATTCCCAAAGAACGATTGACATCTGGTACCAAGACTTCAATACCCAAGCGACGACATTCTGCTAGGTATACAGCTGCTTTATCTTTGTCGTCTTTTACGCTAGTCAAAATAGCAGCTAGATATTCAACTGGATAATTAGCCTTTAGCCAAGCTGTTTGATAAGAAACATATCCATAACCATAAGAGTGACTTTTATTGAAAGCATAATCAGCAAAAGGCTCAATTATGTCAAATAATGTATGGCCTAAAGTGGCTCCATAACCATTTTTTTCACAACCGCTTACAAATTTTTCTCTCTCTAGGGCAATTAACGCTCTAATTTTTTTTCCACAAGCTTTTCTAAGATTGTCAGCTTCTTCCAAAGAATAACCAGCAAAGCGTTGAGCTACTCTCATAACTGATTCTTGGTAAATCATCAGTCCGTAGGTATCTCCTAATATTGCTTCTAGGTCAGGATGAAGATATTTAATTTCTTGACGTCCATTTTTGCGATCCGCATAATCATTATGCATATTTGCAGCCATTGGGCCAGGTCGATAAAGAGCAACCAAAGCAGCGATGTCATCAAAACTAGTTGGAGCCAAAGAGCGCATCAAAGAGCGCATAGGACCGCCTTCTAATTGGAAAACTCCAATTGAATGGCCTTTCCTAAGCATCTCAAAAGTTGATTCATCCTCTAAAGAAACGTTGTCTATATCTACTTTTTTCCCATGGGTCTTTTCAATCAATTCCAAGGCCCGCTCTATGACTGACAAGTTCCTAAGTCCTAAAAAATCCATCTTTAAAAGACCTAGTTCTTCGACTCCATGCATCTCGTACTGAGTTACCATTGGAGCGTCTTCTGGTCTTCCACCAGGTTCGGGTTTTCTTTGAATTGGCAGATAGTTAGTCAAAGGTTCATCAGTAATAACTACTGCAGCTGCATGAATTCCATCTTGGCGACGTAGACCTTCTAGACCTCTTGCTACATCGATAGTCTTTTTTACATCTGGATCTAGTTCATACATCTGTCTAAGTTCACTAGCAGCCTTGTAACCATCTTCAAAACCAGGAGATTCTTCCATACAAGCCCACAATGGCGTATCTCTTCCCATAACCACTGGAGGCATTGCTTTTGCAACTTTATCGCCTACCATATAAGGAAGTCCTAATACCCTTGCAGCATCTCTTACAGCTGCACGGGCTTTTATGGTAGAAAAGGTAACAATTTGAGCTACATGGTCAATCCCATAGCGCTGGGCTGCATAACGAATCATTTCAGAGCGATAGCGCTCATCAAAATCCATATCTATATCAGGCATCTGTTTTCTGCCAGGATTTAGAAACCTTTCAAAGAGCAAATCATATTTAATTGGATCAAGATCTACAATATTGAGACAATATGCCACACAGCATCCAGCAGCAGATCCCCTACCGGGACCCACTCTAATTTTAGACTTCTTAGCAAAACGGATAAGATCCCAAACTACTAAAAAATAATTAGAAAACCCCATATTGGAAATTATTTCTAATTCATAATCCAATCTTTGGACTACTTGTTCACCAAGATCATCCCCATATCGCTGTTTGGCTCCTTGATATGTTAAATAACGTAAAAACTCATCCCCTTGTTCATTAGCTTTATCAAATTCTTTTTCTGCAGAATCAGCTTCATCTGTAGGGGTAGTTTTTGGAAGTAGATTTATATATTCTTTAGGAACCTCGAAACGAGGAAGGCGTGGCTTTCCAAATTCAATTTCTACTTGTGCTCGTTGTGCAATCTCTAAAGTAGCATCACAAGCTTGAGGATAATCCCGAAAAAGATACCTCATCTCCTGAGCAGATTTTAAATAATGTTCAGAACTTTCGAACCTAAAGCGTTTAGGATCAGATATAGAAGCACCAGTTTGGACGCATAATAAAGCATCATGGGCTACAGCATCTTCTTTTTTAGTGTAATGACTATCATTGGTTGCCAAAAGGGGAGCATTGATTTTTTTCGCAATTTCAATTAAGGCAGGATTTGTAATACGTTGCTTTTCCAAACCATGATCTTGAAGTTCAATAAAGAAATTATCTCTACCAAAAATTTCTTGAAACTTTGCTGCAAGTTTAGTAGCTGTTTTTAAATCATTTCTCAATAGGGCCTGTAATACAACCCCTCCAAGACAGCCACTAGTAGCTATAATGCCTTTTGAATATCTCTCTAGTAGCTCCCAGTCCACTCGAGGTTTGTAGTAGTAACCCTCTAAGTATGCTTGACTAGATAGCTTCATTAGATTCTTATAGCCCTCGTTGGTCTCTGCTAAAAGGATCAGATGATAATAAAGCTTGTCACCCTCAGAGCCATCTGGAGATTCATCGGAACGACCCTTTCGAACCGGACGTTCAAAACGACTATCTGCTGCCATATAAGCTTCTAGACCGATAACAGGATTGATACCTTGATTTCTACATTCTTTATAGAAATCTAAAACCCCATACATGTTTCCATGATCAGTAATTCCCAAAGCTGGTTGAGAATCTTCAACAGCTGCAGAAACTAATTGACTAACTCGAGCAGCTCCATCCAACATGGAATATTCAGTATGGGTATGTAGATGAACAAAGGAATTAGATGATTTTGACATGAGTATCTAACTCCAAATTTAACACTTTCAAAAGCTACCTCAAGGTCAAAAGCGCAATCAAAATCTAGATTTTAAATTAAGATAATCTTTCAATTTCAAAAGAACAAAGACAAAAAACTTTAATTATAAATAAGTCCCAGGTCTAGAAGAAGCTGGGTCCTCAAAAGAAGCTTGGGCTTCTTTTCTCCTCATCCCATCTAATTGGACCCTAGCTGTCATTTGCTGGGCTACTAGAGCTGCCTGAATGCCGTGAAAGAGTCCTTCTAGCCACCCTACGAGTTGAGCTTGGGCTATTCTTAGTTCGCTTTCACTTGGGGCTTCTTGGCTAAAAGAAAAACTCAGGCGTTGAAGTTCTTCAGATAGCTCTTGAGGTAGATCGGCCCCTATCTCTTCTAAAGAAGTCTCATAGATCTCTTTTAGTCTTTTTCGGCTAGGTTCATCCAAAGAAGCCTGTCGAGCTTCTTCCAAAAGCTGGCGAATCATTGTTCCTATACGCATAATTTTGCCAGGTTGTTCGATCCTGGCTTCAGGAGGACTTTGAGGCTGGGGATCATTTGGTTGGGGATCTCCTAAAACAATTAAAGAATTAGGAGTGTTTTTTTCCTGGTTGAAATCCATCAAATTCTTCTTTCTCCAAAGGCCAATAAAGACAATTGATTTAAAAACTTAGAAAATTTAGAAAGTATAAAACTAGATACTTCAATAAAATTGATACTTTAAGTTATAACCATTTCTTGGTTCAAAGTCTCATTCTTGACAAAAACAATTTAGTCTTTGTTCATATTTTGCAAAAACTGTTCTAATTCTTTTGGAAGTTCAGCATAAAAACTCATTCTTTGAAAAGTCCTAGGGTGGATAAAACTTAAACTTTTCGCGTGTAAAAAGATGCGTTCTATCTTAGGAGTAGAATCATTATTACTTTTACCATAACGAGGATCCCCAACTACAGGATGACCTATTGTTTCTAGATGAACTCTAATTTGATGAGTTCTACCTGTCTCTAGTTTACATTCCAAAAAAGAAGCTAAAAAAGGACTCTTATAATAGTTTACAACTTCATAATGGGTACGTGCTAATTTACCTGAGTTAGATATGGCCATACGCTTTGGATCTCTGTGAGATCTAGCTATTGGAGCATCTATAATGCCTTTTGGCCCTTTTACGTGCCCAACAGCTAAAGTTGAATATCGCCTTTCCAAAGAACGATCTTTCAATTGAGACACCAAAGATTCATAAGCAATTTTGGTCAAAGCAACAACCATAAGACCAGAAGTATCTTTATCTAGCCTATGGACAATACCTGGTCTAGTTGGATCCCCAACTTCTTCTTGAGCCAAATCAGGAAAAAGTTCCAATAAGCCATTTACCAAAGTAGAACTAGTATTACCCGAACCAGGATGTACGACCAGTCCAGCTTGTTTATTTATAACTACAACGTCTGAGTCTTGATATGCAATTTCTACTTTTACCAAAGGATCTGGCTGTGGCAAAGAAACTATTTCAGGGGCTTCAATAATTACCAAATCTCCAGTTTTTATCTTTATACTAGGAGAGTTAACTTTGTTCCCCGATAGCTCAACTCCACCTAAAGAACATATCCTATTGACTGTAGATCTTGAAAACCCGGTCAAGATAGCAAGAGCTCTATCAATACGTTGACCATCTAAAGCAGCCGGTATTTCAAAAGATAATAACTGAGAGTTTTTATTCATGGGATTTAAAGCTTGCAAAGACAAGCATCACCACACCTATGACTATACTTGCATCTGCTAAATTGAAAACTGGCCAAAATTTGAAATCAATAAAATCAACGACTCCGAAATGGGGTCTGATCAACCTATCTATCACGTTACTTATCGCTCCGCCCATCAGTAGCCCTGATCCTACGATAGACCAATTCGAAGAAGCTTTAGAGACTCTAAAGCCAATAAATAAAACAATCAATACCGCCAATAGGATAACTACATCCGACATTCCTTTAGCAAGGCCAAAAGCAATGCCTGAATTGTAAAGCAAAGTAAGACTCAAGGGACCAAATACATGAATTGGTCCTTTTGATAAAACCCTGACGGCTAAAGCTTTGGTAACTTGATCTAATAAAATTACACTCAGAGCAATTGAAAAAACTTTTACATATAATAAATATATTCTTGTCTGGTGCCTAGCTACGACGGGATAGCCCTCCGCTTTTACAAGCAACACAGAGGCGAGCTTGGGGTAAAACTTCAAGACGAGCTGGCAAAATTGGCTTTCCACAACCTTCACAGATTCCATAGGTTCCCAAAGGTATTTTGCGAAGAGCATAATCTATCTCTACAACGGCTGCTTCGGCTTGAGCAGAAAGAGCTAAATCTCTTTCTCTATCTATAGTTGTAGTTCCACCTTCGCCTGATTCCTCATCAAATTGGACGTCACCTGGTTCCATATCTTCAGCCAAAGCAGCAGCTTCTGCCTTCAAAGAGGCAGCTTGTTCAACATAAGAAGCTCTTTCAGATAAAAGTTTTTGTTTTTGCTGCTCTAAAAATTCAGGAGTCATTTGGTCATTTGCGACATTTGTTCCATTGTCCAAATTTGTTGTTGTTTCTGCTTTTGAGATTTTTGCCATCAAGAAATCCATCCATTACTAAAAGGTGTATAATACTACCTTATTTTTCAAAAAACATAAAATTATAAAAATAAAGTTAGTATTAATAAAAAATTTTATAGAAACAAAATTTAGTCTTATTCTTTGACCGAGATGTGGTCTTGTCCCACAGGTTCGCTAGTATCTACTTCTACAGACTCATCTAGTTCTTCTTCTCCTATGGATTCTTTTTCCAAATCCAATACTGGTTGTTCAGAATCCATTGAATTTGGCAATACTGGGGGCTCTTGTAAAACAAGGAAATTCTCCCTTAGCCAATTAGAAGTTGATTCAACAGAATCAGTAAGAATTTTCTTCTGCTCAAACACATAATCTTGCAATTGTTGGACTTGGGCCTCTAGAGAAGTTTTTAGTTCATTTAATCTATCAACTTCCTTGCGTAGATTTTGGGTTCCTTCTAAATAATTCCTACTAACTTCACTTTCTGCATCAGTCAACATTAGTTCAACTTTAGCTTCTGCTTCAGACACTATACGAGAGGCTTCTTGACGAGCTTCTTCTAATGCTAAATCAGCAGTTCTTTGAGCTAAAACTAAAGCTTTTAACAACATCCCATCATCATTGGGAATATCTTGAGAATCCAGAGTTTGTATTTGAGAAGTGTCTTTTGTTGAAGCTAGAGAAGTTTCGCTAGATTCAGAAACAGAGACTTCTCTAGCTTGTAGTTTCTCAATTCCTCGAGCAACCCTTTCCAAAAAAGCATCTACGTCTTGAGGATGATATCCTCTACGTTTTTCTCTAAATTCAACCTTACGTACTTCTTCAGCTGTAATTATATCTTGTTGAGATTGATCCAATTGAGATGAAGGTTTAGACATTTATAACGCTTTCTAAATAGATAAAACTACTACGAGCAAAGAAGAGGAAGAATCACAAACTGTATTACTAACAAGACAATCAAAGGTGATAGATCTAAACCCATTCCCCCAATTGGAGGAATAAGTCTTCTAACAGGTGCCAAAACAGGTTCAGTTGCCCTATCTAAAATATTCATAGCCGAAGCAAATACTGAATTGGGAGAAGGCATAGGAAACCAACTAACAATTACCCTTGCAACTATCACATACAGGTAAATAGTGGCTATATCACAAAGTATTGTCATTTATCTCGCCTAACTTTTAGTTCGTCTTCCTAAGCGTTCTTGGAGTTTCTTTTTTTCGTCTACTGGTACTTCAACATTTTGAGGAGAAAGTAAAAAAACTTGGTCAGCAACTTTTTCCATAGTTCCACCTAAAACATAAGTACAGCCACTACAAAAGTCAATCATCCTTCTTGCTAAGTCTTTAGGTACTACTTGTAAGTTAACAATAACAGGTTCACCTTCTTTTAGGCGGTCCCCAATTTCTTGGGCATCTCCAAATTGAGTAGGCGATACAACATGAACTTTAGGAGTTGGGGTGTTCAAAGGACGAACAACGGGTTGACGTGTGGAAGTAGTTGAAATAACTGCACTGTTTTCTTCTTTGTGTAAAGACCTAATAGCAGGACTTTGAGTTGTTTTATTCCAATTTGAATTATCATTATTATTTTTCTTTTGGTCAAGGATATTTGGTTCGTCCCTGTTCCTTGGAGTAGACCCTTCTTTTTCGTAATTGTCGTAATCTTCTTCTTCATCTACCAAACCTAAATACATCATGGTTCGATGCATAAATGATCCCATTTATCCTAACCCTCCTACTACACACTTCATTTTAATTAAATTTATTACTCTCTAGAACCAAAAAGTGCTCTGCCTATACGCAACATTGTAGAGCCTTCTTGTACTGCTACTTCTAAATCATCACTCATTCCCATTGACAATTCAGCCAAATTCAACTTTTGACCCAGCTTAGCCAAAGTACGAAAACACTCACGAGATGCTTTTAAATCTTTATTCAAGCCTAAAGTCATTAGTCCTTTTACATCAAGACCTTCTGACCTAGATTGTTCTACCAAAGTTTCAACTTCACCTATCTGACATCCACCTTGTTGAGGTTGCCCATTAGTATTTACTTGCAAAAGAATCGAGGCCCCAGGACGATATTTAGCTATAGTCTTGGCCTCTTCAATACGATCTACACTATGCCAAAGACTAACCAAACTAGCAATAGATGCCACATGTCTTTTTTGAATTGAGCCTAAAAAATTCCAATTTATTGGATCTTTAATAGACGATGCTTTTAAATTTAACTCTTTAGGATAACTTTCCCCAAAATTACAAAAGCCTTCTTGTATTCCAGCTTGAATAGCTTGAATTGAAAAACCCTTGGTTACAGCCACTATAGTTATATTTTTTGGATCCACTCCAGCTTTTAAAATACGATCAAATATTTTTTGTTTATTCTGGTGTATTTGAAATACCAAAGACTTAGATATCTCTATATCAGTCACAACTTTGAATCTTTCCATACAACCATAGCTTGGCGAGAGTTATCTTTATGCTTGCGGTAAGAAAAAAAACTAGAGTCACAACTAGTACATGACATAGGAGGTCCAACAAGTTTTACACCTATGTTATTTAATATAGTCTCCACAGCTATTTCTATATTCAAAGACTTTTTTGAATCTTTAGTTAGTCCTATGATTTGGGGACCTAGTCTTTGGGTTAAAATTTCTATCTCATCTCCAAATTCATAACATTCAAAATGAATACAAGGACCCAAAAAAGCTTCAATGTTACTAGCACCTAGACTTCTCATCTTTTGTACCGTATTTTCTAATATTCCTCCAACTAAACCCCTCCACCCTCCATGGGCTATAGCCAAAATACCTTCTAAGCTAGCAAAAGCAACAGGAGCACAATCTGCACTAAAGATACCTAGGCCTTGATCAAATTGATCTGTAACTAATGCATCGGCATCTTGGCCTTCAATGGTGGAACTTTGCTCTAAAACTAAAGCTTTATTTCCATGTACCTGATTTACCCAGTTCCATTGTCCATTCCACAGACGTAGTCTGTTTTTGACAACTTCATCTCTTGAAGCTACCTTGCCAGATAGATCTCCAAAACTTTTATCGCTAAAAGTAACCTTGATCTGACTAGGAAAGCTCCAAGGAGATAAAACTTCAGCCACCAACGTCATTGACTATCTCAAAAAAGAAGGTACATCAAACTCGTCTTCGTCTTCTACTTGTGTATCTTGTGCTGTGGGGTTATAAGAATTTTCATCCGAGGCAGAAGTAGTTGTAGACACAGGAACCTCTTGAATAGGTAATTCTTTGGGACGATCCTCCCAACGATCAAATCCAGCAGCTATAACTGTAACTCTTACCTCTTCTCCCATTTCGTCATCTACAACACTTCCAAAAATAATATTGGCATCAGGATGGGCAGCTGAATGAATTACTTCTGCAGCTTCATTCACCTCCAAAAGTCCAAGGTCGCTACTTCCAGCTATATTCAACAAAATTCCTCGCGCTCCTTCTATAGAAGCTTCCAACAAAGGACTTGTAATAGCAGCACGAGCAGCACTTAGAGCTCTTCCTTCTCCTGAAGAGGTTCCTATACCCATAATAGCGGTGCCAGCATTGCGCATGATCATCTTTACATCAGCAAAGTCAGTATTTATCAAGCCAGGAGTTATAATAAGATCAGTTATTCCTTGTACTCCTTGTAGCAATATCTCATCTGCCATTCTAAAAGCATTCATCATTGAAGTTTTTTCATTAGAGATACTCAAAAGACGATCATTTGGAATAACGATTAAGGTATCAACTTTTTCTTTTAGGTTTTGAATTCCTTGTTCGGCTTGTACTGCTCTGCGTCTTCCTTCAAAAGAAAAAGGCCGGGTTACTACACCAATAGTTAAAGCTCCTACGCTTTTCGCTATTTCAGCAACCACAGGAGCAGCTCCTGTGCCAGTACCTCCACCTTTTCCTGCAGTAATAAAGACCATGTCAGATCCCTTTAGGGCCTCTTCAATCTCGTCTCTGTGATCTTCTGCGGCTTGTCGTCCTACATCTGGATCGCTTCCTGCACCCAATCCTCTAGTTAGCTGTTTGCCAATATCAAGCTTTAGGTCAGCTTCGCTAACCAATAAAGCTTGAGCATCTGTATTTATTGCAATAAATTCAACCCCTTGGAGCCCACTATCTACCATCCGATTGACAGCATTTGTACCACCGCCGCCTACTCCAACTACTTTAATGTCTGCAATATAATTATGAGTTGCATTAGCCACAACAACAATCCTCTCCTAATAGCTTACCTAAGCTAAATATCAATTAAAATTGTGAAACTTTGTTACTAAAACTTGTCCCTCTGTGACTTTATGA
>JAJYPT010000029.1 GCA_021795135.1 Actinomycetes bacterium | reverse complement strand
TTAAGCAATACGCGTATATTTTTATGAGAGTCAACCTACAGGTTTTTCTGGTTGTTTTCAAAGTTTTTTGCTGTTCAATTCAACTGTTCTGATTTTTAACAAAGCTAAGGTGTTGTCATTACAACAGCACCTTAGTGTAGGTGATGCGAGGACTTTCCAACCATTTACATCATGCTACAAATCTAATTATGAACTGGAAGCCAAAGTGATGAGAAGACATAAAAGGAGCAATTTTAATAAATACCCAAGTAGCTGTAGCTTTCATTATTACCTGAAAAGATCGTAATGAAAGAATAGGGAAATTTATGTAAGTTTAAGTTGAAAAACTGCTTTGTTCTAAATGAATCTTGGAATTTAGTAAGGATCAAGCTACAGCTTCAAAATGAAGAGCTGTTTCTGGTAATTGCAAAATACATAACTTCAATCTCGGTTACTCTCTCCAGAGTATCGTCTTTTAAAAGATCTTATTCAACATCTAATAACCGCCTCATCTAAAGTGATTAGATGTACTGCCTTGGCTTAAGGATGATTGAAAATGTTATGTGTTCCAACACGTCGCCAAACGATGTGTACCTCATTGTCCCGTAGCGGTTTACCATACTGAAAGGTTGCTCTTCCGTCTCGAGCCCAAGTCATTTCGAAAACACCTGGAGCACCTTGAATACCCTTGACTCTCAGACTTTTCCTAAAGGGTTTTTTCTCACTTAAATCAGTTACAAAATACTTCACCGCTACTAAAAATGCCGTTTGCTCATCTGGAGAGAGGCGTTTGAAGTCGGACCAAAAACGTGCCAGCCAAGCATAAGTAGGCACAATCTTTTATTCCGTTCCTCGCTGTAGGGCAGCAAGAAACTCCTCACTGGAACCAAATACTTCCATCTTCCCAGTGGCGAAATCTTGATCGGCCTCGCGTTCTCCATTTTGCCAGTTTGCGGACCAAAACCATTCCTGTGTAGCATCGATAATTTTTTTAGGACGAAGCAATATACCCTCATCGGTTAATTCTGCTTCTAACATATCACCTTCAGTTAGGTGAGCTGCTTTGCGAATCTCGTCTGGCAAAGTCAATTGACCTTTTGCTCGCAATGTCATTCGTGTCATAAACATATCTTACTATCTGAATTTCTTAATTTCTAATACTTCAGCGAATACCTAAAAAGACACTTGTCCTATTTGAGAACAGATAATTGGCGAATATGACGAAATAGTAGAAGATGGGATAGTCGGGTTTCTAAAGGGGTTCTATATCCGAAGATATCTAAAAAAACTAAGGTGTTGTCATTACAACAACATCTTAGTGGAGGTAATGCGAGGACTTTCCAGCCATTTACATCCAGCTGAACAATTAATGAGGAATTGGAAAAGAAGTAATGAGGGTTCCAAGAGATAACCTTAAGAACAAGTTTTTCATGGAGAAGATTTGTTCTTAAGCTGAAACTTGTAGGTGTATTTATATTTTGAAGAATGATCTCGATTTAGGATCTAGAGAAAAACAAAATATCCAACCAAAGTCGAAGTAGCGTTTCTATATATGACAGTAATTACTTCGCTTTTTTGACTGCCACATAACGTATCAAAGTCAATTGGCCTTTTGCGCGAAGTGTGATTCTGATCATAAACATATCTTATTATCTGATTTCTCAATTTCCAATACAAGAGAGAGTATCAAAAACGATATGGAATATTGAAATCGACGAGCACTTGAAAGAAATCATACTGTTCCAAAATCAGGGTTAGACATTTCATATCTCTAGAGACCCGAAAGAAAGAGTTGGTTGACTGGTTGCAAAATCAACGGTCTATAAGTATACTAGACCGTATAAAATAATATGTGAGGAATGAGTATGGCTACTGCCAAAAATGATCCATCACGTGGGATACGCACCTCAGGACGCGCTCTAACCTTTGCTGCAGTCTGTCTGGGTTTTTTTGCTGTGATCATGGACACGTCAATAGTCAATGTAGCCCTACCCGCCATGGGGGCAAGCTTTCGCACGACTGTCACCGGCCTCCAGTGGGTCGTTAACGGATACAACCTTGTTTTTGCCGCTCTACTGCTTACCTTTGGAGCACTATCGGATAGGCGTGGGGGGAAGTGGGCTTTTGGTTTTGGAACAGCGATATTCGTTATGGGATCCCTTATTTGTGGAGTAGCGCCGATATTTCCCCTGTTGTTAGTGGGGAGGATTATCCAGGGACTGGGGGCGGCGCTGCTAATTCCAGCATCGTTGGCCCTGATAGCCCATGCCTATCCTGAACGGGCTGAGCGGACTAGAGCGGTGGCAGCGTGGGGAGCCTCTGCGGGGGCCGCTTTTGCTTCTGGTCCCGTTATCGGAGGAATTCTCGTCAATCAGTTGGGATGGCGGGCTATCTTCTTTGTTAACCTACCTGTTGGCGTTATTGCGATCATATTGCTGGTGCGTTATGCCACTGAGACAGCAACCAGCCCGAGAGATGTGGACATCTTAGGACAGCTTCTCGGTATTGTCGTGCTGGGGGGAGTCGCTTTCGGTATTACTGAAGCCGGGGCTCATGGATGGGGTAGTCTTGTTGTTATCGTTCCACTCTTCGCAGCGCTTGTTGGACTTATCGCCTTCGTGGTGACAGAGCGCAAGGTGGTCTTGCCATTACTACCGCCTAGTCTTTTGTCTCATCGTGACTTTTCCGCAGCAGTGGGAGTTGGTCTTTTACTAAACTTTGGTATTTACGGACAGGTGTTCGTATTGTCATTGTATTTCCAACAAATGCGCCACTTCAGCGCTCTTAGTACGGGGTTGATGTTATTGCCCTTCGCCGCCCTTACTATGATTCTGCCTCCAGCGACAGGACGCCTCGCTGCACGGTTTGGACCCCGCTATATAATGATTCTTGGGCAAGTCCTAGCAGCCACAGGAACTGCAATTTTGGCCCTGGCGAGTCTTCACACCGCTTATATATTGATCGTGCCGGGGCTTGTTCTGCTTGGGATTGGGATGGCGGGTACTCAGCCGTCGATGACAGCTGCCGCCATGCTTGCTGCGCCTCGCGAGTATGCAGGAATTGCCTCCGGTGTGCTCAATGCCGCCCGTCAAGTCGGTGGTGTTGTGGGCGTTGCTCTCTTCGGCACCCTTATTGCCGATAAAGTTCACTTCATCACTGGAATGCACACGGCCATGGGGATTGCTGCTAGCACTTTCCTAATCGGCGCTTGGCTAGCTACATTCTCGGCGAGGCGGCCTCAAACAGTTCTGGTTACTGAAATAGCAGTAGCAACTACGAGGTCTATAACCAGATGAGGCCTGATTTTGAAACGAACACGAGGGCATTGCAGCGCCAGTCTGTATCGGCACTCATTGTGCTGTCAAACGCTACAAGTCCCCGACGACCTGTAGGCTTTCGTAAGGCTATCGTACCGGATCCATTTGCTAGCCATACCACAGCCAAGCTCCTGCTCGAACCGCTTGGGCTTGAACGGGAGCTTGGCGAGGACGAAATCGACGAGCTGCAGAAGCTTGCTGCCGAAACGCGACACGTTGCCGAGGCTCTTGTCAATAACCGGTTACCCCCAAGCATCGACACCATTAACCGACTTGCTGGTCAAGGGAGAGGTACTCAGACTCTACGTATTGAGATCGATGGCACACTGAGCGTAGATGTTCGGTGGCATTCGGATACAGCGGTGATTGAACTGGCGTGCAGAATCATGGCCGAACTCGGACGCTTCGATCCAGCACGACTGCGTCGCTGTGCTCGAGAGGCATGTGATCTTTTTTTCTACGATACGACGCGGTCTAGGACCCAGCGTTGGCACAGCGAATCAACTTGCGGACAGCGGGAACGACAGGACCGTTGGAAGAAGATTCATTGATAGAAATCAGCGGATATTTGTGCTGCAACCATATTTGCAGGACGAAAGTTTGCTTGACAATAATTATTCTTAGTTCAGTTAGAAGATAAAGATGAACTAACAAAACTAAGGTGTTGTCATTACAACAACACCTTAGTGGAGGTGGCGGGAATCGAACCCGCGTCCTTCGGACTATCAGCGGGGCTTCTCCGAGCGCAGATAGCGTTAGAATTTCAGATAACTCTTCGTCGCTGTCATCGAGAGTTATCCTAAGATAACTAAAAGTCCCTATTGGCTAGTTATCAGTAACCAATAAGCAAGCCCTACTAATATGGCACTCTATTCTGATCCGTAGGACTTAGACCAGTTGAGCGTCGCTACTTAATTAAGCAGCGAGTGCGAGCTCAGGCTCTGCATTTATTTTTTTTCCGACTTATTTACGTGGCTTCGGAGACCACGGCTCGCTTCTCCCGCATCAACGACCAAAGTCGAAGCCTGTCACCCCCTTGTAATATTCTATTGTAGTACAAAAAGGACTTTTTTACTACAATAGATTTCCCTGGCTAAATTGCAACCCTACGACTCATCGCAGCTGCTCTAGCAGATTCTTTCTTGGCATCTCGTTCTGCAATCATGTGTCGTTTGTCGTAGTTACGCCTACCCTTGGCGAGACCCAGTTGTAGTTTTATTTTTCCTCGTGTGAGATATATAGACAAAGGAATCAAAGTTAGAGGACCTTGTTTCAGACGGGTATCGATATGTGTGATTTCGTATTTGTGAAGTAATAATTTACGTGCTCGCTCAGGTTCGTGCGAGTCTGCTCCGTTTGCAAAAGAATAAGGAGAGATATGACAAGATAAAAGCCAAATTTCTCCATTATCAATTTTTGCATAAGAATCTTTTAATACGACTTTGCCTTGTCGAATAGATTTGACCTCACTGCCAGTAAGGGCTATTCCACATTCAAAGCTTTCTAATATTTCATAGTCATATCGAGCGCGCCGATTAGTTGCAACGGTGCCTTGGGTTATTACATTTTGTTTTTGTTGCTTTTTTTTAGCCATTCAATTAGATCGTAGTGCTTAAATTTTATGTTCTAATAATAATGTCAAACTTATTGGGCTAGCTTATTTCTAATGTTGTTATTACCACCTAATTTTACTAAAGAAATTATTGCTTATTGTTTAGATGGACTTCCTAATGAAGCTTGTGGGCTATTGGCTGGAAAACAAGTAGATAATAAAGCAATTTTAGAGGAAGATGATTCTTCTGAAATTACCTTACACTGGTATCCGACTCGAAATGATGCCGCATCTGCCAAAGTATATACGGTAAATCCTTTAGACTATATGAAAGCTGATAGGGATGCTGAGTCTAAGGGAATGCAAATAATTGGAGTATTTCATTCTCATACCCATACAGATCCTTATCCTTCTCCAACAGATGTAGCACAAGCACCTGATCCGAATTGGCACTACGTTTTGGTTTCTTTAAAATACGAAATTGCTGCGGTTCGTTCTTATCGAATCAAAGAGGGGAAGATTTCAGAAGAAATTATTGTTTCACAAAATAGTTATAATTATTAATATAATAAGGTGGGGAGTTGCATGTCAGTAGAGGTTCGTTTACCAACCCTTCTTCGCCCTCATGTGGGGGGTAATTCTTCTTTAGAAGTAGAAGGCAATACCGTTGGACAGGTAATAGATCAAATGGTTTCTATCTACCCAGATCTAGAAGGCCAAATTATTACCCCTAATGGGGATTTGCATAAATTTATAAATATTTATTTAAATGATGATGATATTAGATATTTGGATAAATTAGATACAAAACTAAATGCAGGAGATACTATTTCAATTCTTCCTGCTGTTGCTGGGGGATTGTAAAAATAGGTAATGACATATTATTCGACTATATTAGAAACAATAGGAAATACTCCTTTAGTAGAGGTAAGTCAATTAAGTCCTAATCCTTCAGTTCGTATATTTGCGAAACTAGAAGGGGTCAATCCTGGAGGATCTGTTAAGGATCGAGTTGCTCTTTCTATGGTTACAGAAGCTGAAAACCAAGGTATTCTATCCCCTGGAAAAACTTTGATTGAACCTTCTTCGGGCAATACTGGAATTGGTCTTGCAATGGTATCTCGTATAAAGGGATACAAATTAAAGGTAGTTTTGCCAGCCAATGTGTCAATTGAAAGACGTCAGCTTCTTCAAGTTTGGGGTGCAGAAATTATAGATTCTCCTGCTAAAGAAGGATCTAATGGAGCTGTACGTAAAGCTCAAAGGTTGTCTAAAGAAAATCCTGATTATGTATTTTTGTATCAATATGGAAATCCTGGTAATCCTAAGGCTCATTTTGAAGGAACAGGACCTGAGATATGGAAAGACTGTCCTCAAATAACTCATTTTGTATCTGGACTAGGAACAAGTGGAACCTTGATGGGAGTAGGAAAGTTTTTGAAAGAACAAGATCCTTCTATTCAAGTTTGGGCTATAGAGCCTCCTGCTGGGGAGGTAGTAGATGGTCTAAGAAGCCTAGAAGATGGTTACATACCACCTATATTTTTTGATAATAATGGGGAAGATCTTTTAGATCGTAAAACTGTTATAGGTCCAAAAGAATCTATTGAGTGGACTCGTAAATTGATAGATGTGGGAATATTTGCTGGAATTTCTTCTGGCACCGCTATGGCAGGAGCTGCAAGGTGTGCTGCTAGTATCAAAGAAGGCTCAATTGTTTTTGTTGCTCCCGATGGTGGATGGAAATATCTTTCTACAGGAGCTTGGACTGAAGACATAGACGTTGTTACTGAAAGAGCCCGACATACCATTTATTTTTAAAATATTTTTCAAAATGACCACACTTTTACCTAAATAGTTCTAATTTCAAATAGTGGACAATCGACCTATTGGAGTCTTTGACAGTGGATTTGGGGGTTTGACTGTAGCTCGCGCCCTTATAGACTTATTGCCAGATGAGGATTTAGTTTATTTAGGAGATACTGGTCGCTATCCCTATGGAAGCCGACCTTTGTCTCAAGTAAAAAATTTCGCCAATCAAATTACCCAATGGCTTATAGATAATCATAATGTAAAGATGGTAGTAGTAGCTTGTAATACTGCTTCAGCTGCGGCATTAGATGATCTGCAATCTAAATTTGAACTTCCTATTATTGGAGTAATAGATCCTGGGATAAGAGCTACAAAAAGAGCTACTAGAAATAAAAAAGTAGGAGTAATAGGAACTGTTGGGACAATTAGCTCTCAAGCTTATCAAAAAGCGGTTTTAGATCAAAGGTTAGGTATGGATCTTGTTGCTTGTCCTTGTCCAGGTTTGGTGGAATTTGTAGAACGAGGAGAAACTAGCGGACAAGATATTTATGATTTAGTTGAGAAACTTTTACTTCCAATCAAACAAGGCGGAGTAGATACCTTATTGTTAGGATGTACTCATTATCCTTTTTTGGCTCGTGTCATTTCTGATGTAGTAGGAAGAGATGTGGTTTTGGTCTCATCGGCTGATGAAACAGCTTTTGAAGTACGTTCGATTTTAGATGAGACAGGGTTAAATACACATAGCAATAAAGAAGCTAAGGTAAAATTTTTTTCTTCAGGAGACCCTCAATGGTTTGCAAAATTAGGGTCTCAGTTACTAGGACTAGAAATAGCTGATGTAGGAACTGTTGAGTGGGGTAGTCAATACTGAATTGGTTCAAAGGAAACAACATGACAATGAATGTAACTATTTTGGGATCAAATGGCTCTTACCCAGGCCCAAGTGGCGCTTGTAGTGGCTTTTTAGTCCAAAGCAATCAAGTAAAAATATGGCTTGATGCAGGTCCCGGAACTCTTAGCAATCTTCAAAATTTAATTTCAATGTCAGAACTTAACGCTATTATTATCAGCCATAAACATGCAGATCATTCAAGTGATTTGCAAGGTTTTGCCGTTGCCAATAGTGTTGTAGATCCTATTGAAGAGCCAATTGCAATTTATGCTCCCGATGGGGTGGGAGATGATCTAGAACCAGGTACAGATAAGTGTTTGATCTGGAACCGAGTACATGATAATGATCAAATAGAAATAGGCGATTTATCTATAAAATTTTCTCGGACCGATCATGGACCTGAAACTTTGGCTTTGCGCATAGACCATGAGGGAAAAAGTTTTGTTTATTCTTCTGATACTGGACCTAATTGGTCTTTATCGAAGTTAGGTTTTGGAATTGACTTGGCAATATGTGAAGCTACTTATTTAAAAGACAAAGAAGGACAAGGGCGCCATCTTAGTGCCCGTCAAGCAGCAATCTCTGCAAAACAAGCAGGTGTCAGACAACTTGTTCTTAGCCATCTATGGCCAACCGTTGATCCTAATGTAGCCCTTGAAGAGGCAAAAGCTGAATTTGGACAGAATGTATCAGTAGCTAAAATGAAAGAAAATTACCATATATGAGAACCGATAATAGATCATTTGACCAATTGAGGCCAACTTCTTTTGAAAGAGGTTTTACTAAAAAAGCAGCTGGATCAGTTTTGGTAAAGATGGGTGATACGCATGTTTTATGTACAGCTTCAATAGAAGAAAATGTACCTAGGTGGCTCAAAGGAACAGGCAAAGGTTGGGTTACAGCTGAGTATTCTTTGCTTCCTGGATCTACTTCTCAAAGAAATTCAAGAGAAGCTGTAAAGGGGCGTCAATCAGGGCGTACTCAAGAAATACAACGTCTAATTGGTAGATCTTTGCGCTCAGTTTGTGATTTAGAAGCTTTGGGGGAAAACCAAATTATTTTAGATTGTGATGTTTTACAAGCAGATGGAGGAACAAGAACCGCTTCAATTTGTGGAGCATATATTGCTCTTAGCGATGCCATTGATGTATTGATCCAAGACAAAAAAATATCAAAATCTCCGCTTAATGCAGCTTGTGCTGCAATATCTGTTGGGATAGTAGATTCTAAGCCAGTATTGGATTTAGATTATGTCGAAGATGTTCGTGCAGAAGTAGATATGAACGTAGTAATGAATTCTGAGTTTAGATTTATTGAAGTTCAAGGAACAGCTGAAGGTATGACTTTTGCTAGAGATGAGCTAGATGAGATGTTACGTTTAGCTGAATTAGGTATAGGTCAACTTTTACAGTTACAAATTGAGTGTATGAAACAATAAATATGCGTTTTGTTTTAGCTACAGCTAATGAGCATAAAGTAAAAGAAATTAAAGATCTTTTACACGATGCTGACCTACTTGCTAGACCTAAACAAGTAGGAGACATACCAGAAACGGCCGATTCTTTATTGGGAAACGCTCGTATTAAAGCCCAAGCAGTGCTTCAGATAACAAAAGAAGCTTCAATTGCAGATGATACTGGGTTAGAAGTGGATTTTCTAAACGGAGCCCCAGGAGTTTACTCAGCTCGATTTGCTGGAAAAGATGCTACTGCAGAACAGAATCGTACAAAGCTACTAGAGTCGATGGTTTTAGCAAAAACTCAACCACAGCGTACTGCTCGCTTTAGAACGGTTGTGTTTGTAGCTTTTCCCAATGGGAAACAAATTTATACTCAAGGGACTGTAGAAGGATTTATTGCGACTTGTTCTTTGGGAGATGATGGATTTGGTTATGATTCTTTATTTATCCCCACCGAAGGAGATGGAAGGACTTTTGCTCAGATGTCATTAGAAGAAAAACAACAGATTTCGCACCGAGCAAAAGCCTTTAGATCATTGAAAAAAATATTAATTGAGGAACATATTCTTTAGTAATTGTTAAATTATTTCATCTCTTGGTATCTATATTGTTTAAAAATATTTAGTTAATTAGAAAATTTATTTAGGTAGTATAAGATGAATTAATTCTTATCTAGATAGATTTTCTATTGATAAATATAATAATAAGTTTGACATAGATGAAATTATTGTCTTGTTTTTTCTTCAAAGTCTAAAGATAAAGAATTGATGCAGTATCTCATTCCAGTAGGGGCTGGTCCATCTTCGAAAACATGACCTAGATGTGAGCCACAATTTTTGCAAACTACTTCAGTTCTAATCATCCCATGACTATAGTCTGGAATTAAATTTACTTTAGTAGAATCAATAGGTTGGGTGAAGCTAGGCCATCCGCTTTGGGAATCATATTTGTCATCTGAAGAAAAAAGTACTTCTCCACAAGCACCACAAAGAAATTCACCTTTGGCTTTAGTGTTGTTGTATTCTCCACTAAAAGGTGGTTCAGTTCCTTTGCGTCTCAAGATGTTATATTTGTCTGAGGGCAGTTTTTCTTTCCATGGATCATTATTTGTAGACAAAGTTATTCCTCTCATATGTCTAGTTATTTGATGCAGTTATTACTATTCCTATCAGGATTAAAGAGGCACCCAATAATGAAGTTAGGGTGAAATGCTCTCCTAAAAGTGTTACACCCAATATGGTTGCTGTCAAAGGCTCTGCTAGTCCAATCGTTGTAGCAGTAGAAGCTTTTATGTGGTTCAATCCAGTAGAAAATAAGATGTAAGGAGCTACCACTGTTGCCAAACCAAGCCATAGAGAAACCATAATGCCCGAAGGATGAAAAACCCATCCTAGGTGATCAAAAGGAAGACTAAAGGCATATATTATACTTCCTAATACAAAAAAAGTAGCACTAGTTGTTATGCCGTGGTTACCTTGGGTTGCTAAAAATCTAGCAGATACAGTAAAAGTTGAATAACAAACTCCTGCAGCTAGAGCAAGGATTATGCCATAGGTAGAAACAGGGTTATTAGGAGAAAAAGAGGTTAGAAAAAAAAGACCTATTAGTGCTAAAAAAGTAGCTATAAACCAGCGTTTTGAAGGTATTTCTTTCATAATGAGACCAATCAAACCGCTTGCTATGGGAGCAGAACCAATTGCTACTAAGGTCCCAATTGCAACACCTGCATGAGATACGGCTCCAAAAAAAGATATTTGATACAAAACAATTCCAGCAGTTCCAGCAGCAATTGCTATTTTAGATTCTTTAGTCCAATTGACCCAGTTGGTTATTTTGGCTTTTCTAATAGCTATAATAAACAGAAAAAAACCGCCTACAATAATTCGCATAGAACCAACCGAAGCAGCTCCAGCTCCAGGAGATCCCAAAGCTCTAGAAGTTCCAGTGGTTCCCCATAAAATTGCGGCTAATAGAACAGAAAAAATTGCTTTTCGACGCTCAGATTTTGTCTTTGTTGTAGTCAAGTTTGTTTTTATATAACTAGTTTAATTGAATTTAGAATAGTTTTTATAAAGTTAAGTTTTTTATAAAAGACTTACAACTATTTTTTCTTGATGGGTTTTAAATATTATAGCTGCTTTTTTTTACACTCAGATTGAGTATATAGGTGATAAAACATCTAGCTCGTCATCTTAGGAGTCATTTAAATTCAAGTACTAATAGAATTGCAATTGCCAATAAAGCATCTATGGTTATTACTTTGGTTTCAGTGCTAGTTACAGTTCCTATTATGGAATCTATCTCAAAACTCCAAAGTAATAGAGTGGGTAGTTGTAGCAGAAATTATCGAGATGGCAATATCTATAATAATCTAAGCCAAAGTGATTTCTTCTAAGAGAAGACAATGCTAAATCAGAGATTGATCATTATTTTAAGATTTTATAAATTCTTGTTCTAAATAATTTTAATTAACACTAGGTCTGCTCAATGCAGATAAATTTAATATAAAACAACTAAATAAGGTACTTTTCCTGCTCTTTTAAAAACAGATATCTTAATTTTTCAATAGTGCGGGTGGGGGGACTCGAACCCCCACACCTTGCGGCACTGGGACCTAAACCCAGCGCGTCTGCCAATTCCGCCACACCCGCCTTGAATTATCCAACTCAGACCTAAAATACACGATACCCTGTTATTTATGAGTTCTTCGCATTTTGAGATATCAAATTCTAAAGATTTAACTATAACAAATTCATCTACCCCTATAACTGCCCAAGGGGCAGGTAAAGAAGGTGGAGATGTATTTCAACAGCTTCTAAAAGAGCGTATCGTATACTTAGGCACCCAAGTCGATCAAACTTCGGCTAATTTGGTTTGTGCCCAATTGATTCTTTTGGCCGCAGAAGATCCTGAGAAAGATATTTCTTTGTATATAAATTCTCCAGGAGGCTCCGTTACTGATGGTTTGGCTATCTATGACACTATGCAATTTATTAGTTGTGACGTAGCAACTATTTGTGTTGGATTAGCTGCTTCTATGGGACAGTTTTTGCTTTGTGGAGGAGCTCCTGGAAAACGTTATGCTCTTCCGCATTCTCGTATTTTGATGCATCAACCCTCTGGACAGATGCAAGGCCAAGCTACAGATATTGCCATTCAAGCTGAACAAATTATCTATCTGAAAAAAGTTCTATTTGAACGTATTGCTTTCCATACGGGACAACCTATTGAAAGAATTGAAGCAGATGCAGATCGTGACCGTTGGTTTGCTGCTGAAGAAGCTAAAGAATATGGATTTATTGACCATGTAATTGCTCACTCTGCAGCTAGGGTAGAAAAGTAAGTTTCTACCCATTTTTCAATTGGTAAATTCAGAAATGGATAACTACATGCAAGAAAATATAGCTGAAGCTAGTTCTAAAGAAGATGTTAAAAACATTGATCTAAATAAAGTTCGCCTTGAGATTGAACAAGAAGCAAATAAAAAAAGGACTCAAGATGACTCTATTAAAGATTTAGAGAGGCAGCTGAATCTTACTTTTGCTCGCTTTGCTCCTGTTGATGCTTCAATAAGTGATTTAGAAGCTGTAATAGCAAGAGTGGAGGAAGCTTCTAATATCGATCTTTTGTCCCCTATGCAAGGAAGCAAACTAGCTCAATTTGCAAAACGTCTAATTAGAAAAGCCATCAGATGGTATATACGTTGGATAGTTGAACAATTGGCTGGTTTTGGGCATGCAACAGCAAAAGCTCTATCCCTATTGCGAATAAGGGTAGAAACTTTAGAAAAGATCTCGAATCAAGGTTTAGATCAAGAGCTTCATCAGTTTATGCATGAGCATAGAATTTCTCAAGATTCTTTTGAATTGAGAAAAGCTTCAGTTATGGATTTGTCTTATTGGGGCCCCATTATGCTAGATAATCTAAAAAATACTACGGGTCGTATTTGTGTGGGTGAAGTTCATACGGGTGAATTACTAGAGTATCTTGGGAAAAGTTCTTTTAATGTATATGGGGTAGAGCCTTATAAGAGTTCTTACCTGGAAG
>JAJYPT010000231.1 GCA_021795135.1 Actinomycetes bacterium | reverse complement strand
ATATTGACGACATAGAAACCAAATTTCTTTTGCCTTTTTCAGCCCAACGTTACGAGCCAACAAACTTGCGCCATAACCTCCATCAAAGCTTCCAACTTTGGGTCCGGTTTGACCAAAACGAGCATTGTCAGCTGCAATTGTTAGATCACATACCAAATGTAAAACATGTCCTCCTCCAATTGCATATCCTGCAACCATAGCTACAACTGGTTTAGGAAGACGTCTAATTTGTATTTGAAGGTCTAAAACATTAAGACGACCTATACCAGCTTGACTTAGATGATCTTGAGACAAATAGCCATCGTCTCCTCTTATTTTTTGATCTCCACCTGAACAAAAAGCCTGGGTTCCTTGTCCTGTTAGAATGATTACACCAATAGAGGGATCTTGACGAGCTTTTTCAAAAGCATCTGACATTTCAAATACTGTCTGAGGCCTAAAAGCATTTCTAACCTCAGGACGATTGATGGTTATTTTTGCTATAGAACCATATTTTTGGTAATAAATATCTTGGTAAGTGGCTAAAGTTTGCCACTTTATAGTCTTACTCATTGATAAATCAAGCTCCTAAATTAGAATATATAATATTATAAAAATTTTGACATAAACTAATACTGTGTCTGAACTTATAGCTCTATCAATGACTCCTGGCATTTTATACCTGGAGACAATAAAACGTATCTGGGATGAAGGAAATGCTTTTCTACCTCTAGATACTCGCCTAAGTAAACCAGCTACTCAAAAAATACTAGACGCAATGACTCCTCGTTATCTAATAGATAACGAGGGTAAAAAACATAGCTTGGCCAATTCATTACCCACAAGTCCCGATGAGGCCGTAGTAATAAGCACCAGTGGAACTACTGGAGAGCCAAAAGGAGTTGTCCTTAGCCATATGGCTATACAATCTTCTGTTAGATCAACCCATAGTGCTTTAGGAGTAGATACAGCAAAAGATAAGTGGCTAGCTTGTCTTCCTCTTTCTCATATTGGAGGGCTAGCAGTAATATTTAGAAGTATTTTTTCTTTAATTCCTGTTGAAATTTTACCTCAATTTGATCCTGATGCAGTAACTAAAGCTGCAAGTGAAGGCGCCACCCTAACTTCGCTAGTGCCAACAGCACTTCAGCGTATTGACCCAAGTATTTTTAGAAAAATACTCTTGGGAGGTTCTGCGGCTTTTTTTGACCTAGCCCCAAATGTAGTAATGACTTATGGAATGTCTGAAACCGGAAGCGGCATTGTCTACAACGGCATTCCAATACCAGATGCAAAAATAAAAATTTCTGAATCGGGAGAAATCTTAGTAAAAGGTCCCATGCTTTTTAAAAACTATAGAGACCAAAGCAATCCAAAGGATGAACACGGATGGTTTCATACTGGAGATGGAGGCTTTATAGATGAAAATGACAAATTAGTAGTTCATGGAAGAATTAAAGAAATGATCATAACTGGGGGGGAAAATATTTGGCCCAAAGCACTAGAGGTAATCATTCAAAGCCTTCCTGGGATAAAAGAAGCAGCTGTAATTGGGTGTCCGGATAAATATTGGGGACAAAAGGTTGTAGCTTTTATAGTCTTAGATGACCATAGCCAAAATTTTTCTACAAAATTACAAGATCAAATAAAAGATACAGTTAAACAAAATTTATCTCCATGGGCAGTCCCTAAAAGAATTATTCCCCTAGATAAACTTCCTCGAAATTCAGGTGGAAAAGTATTAAAACAAAAATTAGAGCTTTATTGTCAAACGGAGTCTCTTTAAACCTAATTTGGGATAAAGCTTAAATCATAAAACGTCTAGTTCGCTGACAGCTAGTCAATGGAGAATCAATAAATTCTTGGAATGTTTTATATCTAAACTATAAGCGAGGTTACAAAGCAGAGTTGACTTAGTAACCTCTAATACTCACAAGAGACTACAAAATGCGATGCCAATTTATACAAAGATTTGTTACACAACCCTATATTGGTGAAACAACCTCTTGTGCAAGCTTACGATCATCGGTCCATCTGGAGCTAATATTTTTCCGTTTACAAGCTTCATATATGTCAAATCCCAATAGTCTTCTTGTCTTTTGAAGATTCTGTTCTGTCACTCTATGAGCCTGTTTGTCGTTGTCAAGCCATCCCATAAAATATATTTTGTCTGATTCTTCAACATCTCTTCTATAGCGGGCAACTTCATAATAAACAGCCTTGTTTATTTGAGACCCCAAATGGGGAATTGCGAAATCGAATTCCCTAAAAAACTTCCCTGGTAAGAACCGATTTTCAGGGTCGTATTGCAAATTAAGGATTCTGCATAGCTCGAAATATTTTTCCTTATCCAAATACGTAGAAATCTCGAAGCTTGGACTGACCTTTATCTCAAAGGAAAAATTTTTGGCTCTTGCTCCGAATAAAAGTTCGAACGGTTGTTCATCTGTAAAGAAAAAGACATCAAAACTTACACCATTTAATTAAAACGGCAACTTTACCCGTTGTATGTCTCTACTACACATTTGTCTATAGATACGAGCAAGGTTGTATAATATCATTTTGAAACCACCCCAGTCTATCCCCGTGTTATTAGGTTATATATTGTATAATTATAGGGATTAAAATATATTTATCACAATTTTTAACAAGGCTTAGATATGGTGGTGCAATACAACATATAAAATCTTGGGTAGAAAAGTTTTAAAACAAAAATTAGAGCTTTATTGTCAATCGGAGGTCTTTGAGGGCTAATTTGGGGTAAAGCTTTAAACAATGAATCGTCTAGCCCAAGAAACCAGCCCTTATTTACTTCAACATGCCCACAATCCAGTCGACTGGTACCCTTGGGGTCAAGAAGCTTTTGAAGCAGCCAAAAAAAGAGACGTTCCTATTTTATTATCTGTGGGATATTCTTCGTGTCATTGGTGTCACGTTATGGCTCATGAATCATTTGAAGATCCCAATATAGCCAGGGGAATGAACAAATTCTTTGTCAATGTAAAAGTAGATAGAGAAGAACGACCAGATGTAGATGCAATCTAT
>JAJYPT010000230.1 GCA_021795135.1 Actinomycetes bacterium | reverse complement strand
AGATCTTGAAAGCTTCCAGCTGATACTATTTTCCCTCCATTTTCTCCTGCACCTGGACCAATATCTACTATGTAATCTGCAACTTTGATTGTATCTTCATCATGTTCAACAACAATAACAGAATTACCTAAATCTCTAAGGCGAATCAAAGTCTCAATCAAGCGATGGTTATCTCGTTGATGTAGACCTATAGAAGGTTCATCAAGCACATACAAAACTCCTACCAAGCCACTTCCTATTTGGCTTGCAAGCCTAATCCTTTGAGCCTCACCTCCAGCTAAAGTTCCAGCTGAACGGTCTAGACTTAAATAATTAAGACCAACATCTAATAGAAACTGCAAACGGCTAGATATCTCTTTTAGAACTCGATCTGCTATAAGTTGTTCCCGACTAGTCAAGTTAAAGTCTTTAATAATTTGAGCAGTAGAAGAAATGGGTAGTCGTGAGAGATCAAAAATACTCTTTCCATCTATCTTTACAGCCAAAGAAGAAGGATTTAGACGAGCTCCTTTGCATTTAGGACAGTTAATCTCTCGCATATACCCTTGGAATTGGCTCCTTTGATGTTCAGATTCAGCATCTTTGTGCCTTCTTTGAAGATATGGAACCACTCCTTCATAGCCTGTGGCATAAGAACGTACTCGCCCGAAGCGATTTTTATAATGAATATGTACTTCTTCATCTTCACTTCCATATAAAACGAGCTGTTTTATAGAAAAAGGAAGCTCTCTCCAAGGAGTATCTAGGGAAAAACCATAGTTTTGAGCTAAAGAAGATAACAACTTATTGTAATAATCAGTTCTAGCAACAGCCCAAGGAGCTATTGCTCCTTGGGAAATACTAAGATCAGAATTTGGGATAACCAATTCAGGATCTACTTCAAATTTAGTACCCAATCCTGCACAATTAGCACATGCCCCATATGGGGAATTAAAGGAAAAATTACGAGGAGCAAGTTCTTCAAAACTAGCCCCACAAGAAGCACAAGCAAAATGTTGACTAAAGCTTAGAATTTGTTCCTCTTGGGATTCGGTGGGAACCAAATGGATTAAAACAACTCCATCGCCCATATCTAATGCAACACTCAAAGACTCAGCTAAGCGATTTTCTATACCAGCTCTTGCCACCAATCGATCCACGACTACTTCTATATCATGATTCTCATAACGTGCAAGGGCTTCAAAATCTGGCTCAGTTGAAAGATCTACTATTTGACCATCTAGACGAATCCTACTAAAGCCTTTTTTCTTTAAATCTTGCATAAGGGATTCATAATTACCCTTTCGACCTTTTACTACTGGAGCTAGTATCTGAAAGCGAGTCCCTTCGTCAAAAGAAAGGATCTGATCAGCAATTTGTTGAGAACTTTGAGCTTGGACTTCTTGATTGCAATGAGGACAAAATTGATGACCTATTCGCGCATATAGCAAGCGTAGATAGTCATAAACTTCTGTTATAGTTCCAACTGTAGAGCGTGGATTTCTCGAAGAAGACTTTTGATCAATTGATATAGCAGGAGAAAGTCCTTCTATAAAATCAACATTGGGTTTGTCCATTTGACCCAAAAACTGGCGGGCATAAGCTGAAAGCGATTCTACATAGCGACGTTGACCTTCGGCATAGATGGTATCAAAGGCTAGAGAGGATTTACCTGATCCAGAAAGACCTGTAAAAACTATTAACTTATCTCTAGGAAGTTCCAAAGAAACGTTTTTGAGATTGTGTTCTTTTGCGCCTCTAATAACTAATTTATCAATCACTTTTTATTTGGCCTAGACATAGAACCTACTTCTTTGAGTTCTTTTTTCAATTGATTGATTTCATCTCTCAAACTAGCTGCATATTCAAAACGCAATTCGCTGGCAGCTTTATTCATGTCATTTTCTAAAGTTTGAATCAACCCAATGAGTTCTTGGGTGCCAATACCTTCTAATAATTTTAAAGATTCTGCTCTAACAGGAGATTGTTTAAAACTGTTAGTCTTAGTTGGCCTAATTTGGGCAAGTATATCGGTAATAGCTTTACGAATAGTTGCAGGATTGATTCCATGTTTTTGATTATAAATCTGTTGTAGCTTACGTCTGTTGTGGGTGACTTCAATAGCTTTTTCCATTGATTGAGTTATTTTGTCAGCATACATAATAACTTGACCATCTACATTTCGAGCAGCCCTACCAATAGTTTGGATTAGAGAAGTTTGACTGCGCAAAAAGCCTTCTTTGTCTGCATCTAATATTGCTACTAAGGAAACCTCAGGAATGTCTAGACCCTCTCTTAGCAAGTTGATACCTACCAATACATCAAATTCGCCTAAACGAAGATCTCTAATAATTTCTATTCGAGCTATAGTGTCAATATTTGAATGCAAATATTTAACTCTTACTCCCATCTCTAATAAATATTCAGATAAATCTTCGGCCATTTTTTTAGTCAAAGTAGTAATCAAAACTCGATCCGAATTTCCAACCCTTTGTTTGATTTGGTCTAACAAATCATCTATTTGGCCCTTTGTAGGTTTGACAATAATTTCAGGATCTATAAGACCTGTTGGTCTTACTATTTGTTCAACTACTTGTTCTGACATAGAGATTTCATAAGAAGAAGGTGTAGCAGACATAAAGATACATTGATTAATGCGGCTAGCAAATTCTTCAAATTGCAATGGTCTATTATCTAATGCTGAAGGCAACCTAAAACCATGTTCTACAAGGGTATCTTTACGAGAACGATCTCCAGCATATTGACCATGTAGCTGAGGAACTGTTACATGACTTTCGTCTAATATTAATAAATAATCATCAGGGAAAAAATCTAAAAGAGTACTTGGAGCTTCTCCAGGTTTGCGACCATCAATATGACGACTGTAATTTTCGATCCCATTACAACTTCCTATTTCTGCCATCATTTCAAGGTCATGAGAAGTTCTCATCCTCAAGCGTTGAGCTTCAACTAGTTTGTTTTGTGATTCAAAAAATTGCAATCTTTGTTGAAGCTCTTCTTCTATGGCAACAATAGCCTTTTTCAT
>JAJYPT010000229.1 GCA_021795135.1 Actinomycetes bacterium | reverse complement strand
GACTAAAAAATCAAAAATAATTTTTTTTATTTTAGGCTACTAACTTCATCGTGGTCGGGACCGGCGTCGATCCGGTGACCTCACGCTTTTCAGGCGTGCGCTCTGCCAACTGAGCTACCCGACCCTTGTTAGTCATAAAGACTTAGCGGACCTGACGGGATTTGAACCCGCGACCTCCGGCTTGACAGGCCGGCGTGCACTCCGAGCTGCACCACAGGTCCATATTATAACTTTAGTCTTAAAATCAGCTCTTAGCACCCCCAACGGGATTCGAACCCGTGTCTCCACCTTGAAAGGGTGGTGTCCTAGGCCTCTAGACGATGGGGGCGAGCCGCGCTGAAGATAACATTTAGGCTAGCAGTAATTGAACTATTATGTGAGTAATTTTAGCGATTGAACTAGCAATAGCTTATGTTTTTGATTATCTCCTATATAATTGTTTAACAACTATATAAACCCTAATAAAAAAATCTACTTCAAGGCTAAAAATGACTACAAAAATTTCCCCCAGAAAAAAATTTATGCCCTTTCGTCTGCTTGCTGTTATAGGCATTGCTTTGGCTATCGTAATTGTAGGAGCAGTTATAAATTCCAAGTCTCCAACAGCTAGTTCGTCTAATTTACCAAACGAAATACCTTTTACACGCTCTAGGGTGCGTCATCCATCCCAACAATTAAATTTATCTTCTTATAAGGGAAAACCAGTAGTTTTAAATTTCTATGCCTCTTGGTGCCCACCTTGTGTGGCTGAACTACCTATGATTGCTTCTAAGGCATCTCAAGTTGGTTCTAAGATTCAATTCATTGGAGTAGATGTTCACGATACCAGAGCTAATGCTACCAAGCTTTTAGCTGCGTCTGGGGTAAATTATCCCTCAGCATTTGATCCTAATGGCCAAATTGAAACCCAATATGCTTTAGTTGGAACCCCTACTACGTTTTTTATAAATGCTAAGGGACAAATAATAGGTAAACATGTTGGGGAAATGACTTCGGCTTCTTTGGATAAATGGATAAAGAGATTACAAAACCCAAAAGCTAGTTAGCCTCGAGGGCAATAACAATCTGTTCTTGAAGCCAGCTTAAATAATTATAGATAGCTAAACCCATCAAAGATGGATCCGTAGAAGGCAAGTTTTGAAGTTCATCTAAGGAATCTTCGGTTATATCAAGACGCGTTCCTATTACCAGTCGAATTTCATTTAAAGCCTTAAGCCATACAAATGCTTGTTCTTCTGTTATTGATTCTGCGTCAATAGTTTGTTCTAGGATTTCTAAATTTTGTAAATGACTTGCTAAAAGATCTTCTCGCATCAATTGTTGATATTCAATCTCTTGAGCAATATCATCTTGGTAAGCAGGAGGGAAAAGACGTTTTAGACTCTCGTCATCTGAATTGAGTAGCTCTTTTAGTTGTTTTGGAAGATCTTGTAAAGTTTGGCGTTCTTCAACAGAAAGACGTAGGCGTAAAGTTCCATCTTTATTTCGTTTGATCTTTCTATAAAAGTTCAATCGCTTTGTTCCATAGTTGCCCACAGACCATATTCATGAAGTCTAAATACATCTAGTTCTGCTCGTTCTCTAGGTCCGCTAGAAACTACGGCTTTACCTTTGTTGTGTACATCTAACATTAGTTTATGAGATTTTTCTTTGCTATATCCAAAAAGCTTTTGTAAAACAAAAGTTACATATGACATTAGGTTTATAGGATCATTCCAAACGATAACAAGCCAAGGTTTATCTTTATTGAACTTTTTGTCTTCTTGGGGCTGTTGTATCTCAATAGGTAATGTACTAGGAGCAGATGTAGACATAAAAACTCCGTTATAAATTTTAAAATCCTACTTTGTAGAGTTAGTGGTGGTCAAAACAGACTGACCATCTAAGCTATTTTTCCCTATTATATCACTACTACTTTTTTCCAATCCATATTCTGGTTCAGGTCTGGTATATAGAGAGAAATTGAGTCTAACGACAAATATCCATATTAAAGTAGCTCCAATTACATGCATTTCTACAAGTAATACAGGAAGATGAGTAAAGTATTGGGTATAACCTATTACAGCTTGAGCTGCCATAGTCCAAAGAAGAACTCTTCCTTTGTGTTGTACTTCTTCGGGGGCATTTGCTTGGTGAAACCCAAATAAGGCTGCAAGAGTCAAGCCAATTAAGAACATAACAACATCTGCATGTAAAAAAGCTGCACTTTGCAATGGAATGGGTAAACGTTTGGCAATGGGACTGCCACTGTGGGGACCGCTTCCAGTAACTACTGTTCCTAGAAATATTACTCCAGCTACAACTACAAGTATAAGCCTACTTAGAATAATAAGACTACGTCCCACAACCGGTCTAGGGGCAACATCTGGAGTACTTGCTCTATGATAAAGCCATAGAGCATTAAACAAAATGGCCATAGAAAGCAATAGGTGAGCCATTACTAGTTCTGGCATAAGTTTAAACAGAACTGTGATCCCACCTAATATAGCCTCAGCGACGAATCCTCCAACTAAGCCAAAAGATAGAAGGGTCAAATCTTTACGTCTAGGTGAGCGATAAAAAGAAGCTACTACAGCAACGCCAACTACTATTCCAAGGAAAATTGTTAGCATGCGATTGGAAAATTCCACCATAGGATGAAAGCTCCAAGCAGCTGTATAATGAGTAGCACTACAAGTTGGCCAGTCTGGACAACCTAGCCCAGACTGGGTAAGGCGTACCGCAGCTCCTGATGCAATGGCAAGAGCCATACCATAGACAGTAGCTAAACTAATGCGACGATAAACTTTAGGACTGATAGAAATAGAAGCCATTATTTCTATCGTACGATAAATTAGAATTTTTTCCAGTTGTTAGGTAGAATTTTTTATTATCTCCTAATTTTTCTTTAAAAAAACTTTTATTTTTATTTTCTAAGAAAAACTGAAAACTTTTAATTACACTCTAGCCCTCACTTAGGAGTATCATTTTAATCAAGATGGAATCTTCTTTAGTTAATCCCCCAGTGCCAGTATCGATCTTTGATCGAATAAGTGGCTATATCGCCCTAACCAAG
>JAJYPT010000028.1 GCA_021795135.1 Actinomycetes bacterium | reverse complement strand
AATTCAAAGTCGTTTTATCCAAAAATGCAATAACAATAAAGATAGGAATAGTAACAAAAATTGTGGGATAGATAATTTTATTAGGAACAATTTTATGTTCTAGATCAATTGCACTAATAATAATTAGGACTAGAAAAAATAGACAGAAAATAAAAAATAAATAACTTAGCCCAAAGCGATAAAACAAAAGCAAAAAAGATACCGCCACTAAGGTCTCTACGACAACATAACGAGGAGAAATCGGCTTTTTGCAGCTCCTGCAGCGGCCTTTTAAAACAATCCAAGAAACAATTGGGATATTTTCTACTATCCCAATGTGGTGCTTACATGAGGGACAAGCAGACGGTGGAGATAAAAGAGAAATACCTTTGGGAAGGCGATATATAACAACATTGGCAAAAGAACCAACTGAAAGTCCAATAAGTGTGATAAAGCCAATTTCAATTGCTTTTAGCATAAAGCCTCTTTAGCTAGTAAAGCCGACCTTAGGCCGGCTTTACTATTGTATAAAATTCCCTATTGCTTATAAATGCTAGAAAGAACTAGTGGACCAACTTCCAGCAGGAGGAGGATTAGTTGTAGAAACTGGAGTGATGGCTGCAGCATCACAAGTGGCGCTAGGAGCTCCTGTAAGAGTAATAAAATAAGTTCCAGCACCAGTACCGGTTGCTATATCTGCCATCCCATAATAAGTACCACTAGCTGATTGTGCGTATAAACAAGTAGTGTTACCAGTAGTACTAGCTAAAGCTTCTACTTGGTTTGCAACTGTTTTTGAAGGAGCACCTGCAGTCCATTTCAAACTTGGTTCTAGCTTACTTAAAACTCCAGTTCCTGCAGCAACATATTTTGACCCACTTGTATAGGCTGTTTTTTCTGCTGTAAGTGCATTCCTCAAATCCGATTGAGCACCCCTGTTTTGGGCTTTGGTTCTAGCACCTAAAAAGGTTGGAATTGCTATCAACATCAGAATTGCTATGATAAGCAAAACTACCATCAGTTCGATAAGGGTAAAACCTTCTTCTTCCTGACTAAGCCGCTTTTTCAATATCTTTATCATTGTTTTGATTCTTTCTCAATAAAGTAAATATAAAGCGGGCTTACTCCTGCCTTTGGTCTAGGACCTTTAGGTAACAATTAGATTCAATTGTTGTCTACTTTTGGGTAAACATTTCAAGAACTTGCTCGCACTAATTACATCGACTCATTGAGAATCTACTTTAGGAAATTTATTGAAAAAGCTCCTTAGTCTTTATAAAGACCTTATTTCTTCCATTGTCTATATAGTGCTCCCAAGTCTTGTTGGGAATCGCTACTAACTGCTCTTTCTAACAAATCTGCCACCATTTGAGCAAGATATAGCCTAATGCCAGCTTTTTTTCCTGCTTGATTTATCAACTCGACATCTTTGGCTGCCATCTCAAGAGTAAATGCAAGAGGGAAATTATCTTCAATCATTGATTTTCCCCTAAGATGGGCATAAGGAGTATCTAAAGGTCCTCCAGATAAGGCTTCTAAAAATAAGTTGGGGTCAAGTCCCAAAGATTTAGATAGTGCAATAGCTTCAGATAGCCCAGCTATTATGGCAAAAAGCCAATCATTTAAAACTAACTTCATTTTACTTCCAGCCCCAACTGGCCCTAAGTTGATAACTGATTTTCCTAAATCTTGTAAAACTGGCTTAGCTTGGTCTATTGTAGAACTTTGACCAGAAGCCAATATGACAAGATTGCCACTGCGAGCAGGATCAACTGTTCCCGATACTGGACAATCTAAAAATTGGATCTGGTGTTTTTTGGCTAAATCTTCCAACTCATATATAGATTCTGAGCCAACTGTTGCCATTTGAATCCAAATTGCATCTTTTGGCACCTGTTCTATAGCGCCTAAGTTATCCATAACTTCTAAGGTAGATTTAGCATCACTAAGCATCGTTATTACTATTTCAGCTCCACTACAAGCCTCTTTGGGACTATTGGCTATTTTGGCTCCAGCTTTTGCCAAATCCTTGGTTTTATCTAAATTGCGATTCCAAGCTGTCAAGGAATGACCACTTTCAAGGAGCCTAAGTCCCATAGCGTTACCCATCATTCCTGTACCTAATATTGCAATTGCTTTTTTAGTACTCACTATTGCTCCTAAATGATTTATTATATTGAACCTATCAAAGATGTTATTTTTGAATTAACGCCTCTATTTTTGAAATGAATTAAAAGTAATGACATCTAAATACCCATCTGGAATTCAATATGAACTCAATTACAAGAATCAAAAAGTAATACTTGTACAAGTTGGAGGAGGAATTAGAAGCTATTCAATAGCAAATAATGAAATTTTAGATACCTATCCTATAGATGAAATGAGCCATCATAGCCAAGGGCAAATCCTGTCTCCTTGGCCTAATAGAATAAAAGATGGAAAATACTGCTTTGATGAAAAACGATATCAACTAGATATCAATGAAGTAAATAAAAACACTGCCATTCATGGACTTGTAAGGTGGCGAAATTGGGATGGGGTCAAAATTAAATCAAATATAATAAAAATGACCCATGTATTATTACCTAGTCCTGGATATCCTTTTAGTCTTTATTTTGAAATTACCTATCATTTAGGAGACAATGGCTTGAAAATAAATACAAAAGTAACAAATATTGGTTCATGTCCTGCTCCTTTTGGTATTGGCTATCATCCTTATCTCAAAATAAATTCTAACGATAACAATATTGATGAATGTTTTTTGCAATCTCCTGGGACAACTAGACTTATTTCTGATTCCAGTTCAATCCCAATTTCTAAAAAAGACCTAGATAAAGATGAATTCGATTTTAGGGATGAAAAACAAATAGCAAAGCTAAAACTAGATACTTGTTTTACTAATTTAAAAAGAGACACAACAGGATTAGCCAATGTTTATCTATCAGATAAAACTAAGAAAAAGAAAATTAGACTTTGGATGGATTCTTCATATGAGTTTTTAATGTTATTTTCAGGCGATACTTTCTCTATAGATAAACAAAGAAAAAGCTTAGCAATAGAACCCATGTCTTGTGCTCCTAATGCTTTTCAAAGTGGTTTAGGATTAATTACTTTAATACCAAATGATACTTTTAAAGGAAATTGGGGAATATCTCCTATACAATATTAATTACAAACGTTCTAATTCATATTCTTTTATAATCCAATTTTGGTTGTTGTTTTTATCTTTCAAAGCAGGTAAAAAGTGCCCTTATCAAATATTAAAAAAATTGCTGTACTAAGAGCTAATAGACTTGGCGATTTCATATTTAGCTTACCTGCCTTACAAGCTCTAAAAAAAACTTATCCAGAAGCTGAACTTGTTCTCTTGGGAACTCCTTGGCACCATGAATTTTTAAAAAATCGTCCCAGCCCAATAGATAGAGTAATAGTAATACCTCCAATAGAAGGAATTTATTCTCTTGAGAATAACTCAACTCTAAATAGTCAATCTCTGGATGATTTTTTTTCTCAAATGAGACAAGAAAATTTTGATATTGCAATTCAGCTTCACGGAGGGGGACGTTATTCAAATCCTTTTATAAATTCCCTAGGAGCAAAAACCACTCTAGGCTCAAAGACGCCTGATGCTGAAGGACTAGATATAGAAGTTCCCTATATATATTGGCAATCAGAAATACTTCGTTATTTAGAAGTTGTCTCTTTGATAGATGCTAAAACTGACCAAATCTCACCTAATGTTTTTGTTACTGATCAAGATATAGAAGAATCTTTATCACTAGTGCCCAAATCAAACAAACCTATAGTAATAATTCATCCAGGTGCTAGTGATGAGAGACGACAATGGCCTATTGATAAATTTGCTTTAGTGGGAAACGAACTTGGCAAAAAAGGATACGACATTTTTATTACAGGCACCAAAGACGAACAACATATCACTTCAAAAGTTACCAAATTTATGAGCGAAGCAGCTACTTCTTTGGCAGGACAGCTGTCTTTGGGTGGACTTATTGGACTTATTTCTAGATCAAGTCTGGTTATTTCAAATGACAGTGGTCCCCTTCATCTAGCTGTAGCCATTGGGAAACCAACTGTTGGAATATATTGGTGCGGAAACTTCATCACAGGAGCACCCACCACTACAGCAATTCATCGCAGTGCTATTTCTTGGCGTCTAGAATGTCCTGATTGTGGAATAAATTTCCAAGCACCAAGATGTAAGCATAACTCATCTTGGGTTGATGAGGCATCTTCTCAAGAAGTATTGGAACATAGTTTAGAATTACTTAATTTAAACTAAAACCAAAGGGGCATCTACCTCTCTATTTCTAATAGTGGTAGGAAATTCTTGATGATATGCACCCGATGGAATAATCCCACAGCCTCCAAAAGATTTCATAACCCTTAGCTGGGCTAATACATCTTCTCCACTGTGGTCAAGAGGCAGTTGTTCCCAAAAAGAAAATCCTCCACATTGTTTTAGCTTCTTAGCATCATACAAAACACATCCACCAACCCAAGCAACTTTATAAGCTTTAGAGTTTTGTTTGGATATATGTAATTTATTTTGAACATGTAATATGTTGGCCGCGTTATGAAGTTTATGTCGCTGCCATTTTTGAGAATTAGGACTTACTTGTTCGGGTTCTACTTTAGTATCCCAAAAAGTTATGTCTTGTTCATCTGGTCTTTGATCTTTGACATAACTAAGACCAATAAGGGCCGATCCAACAAAACCACATTGTTGAATTCTAATCATATTTACAAGTCGCTCAACTAAATCTGGCTCACAAATTACATCATCGTCTAAAAACAAAACTAAGTCGGCTTTAGAAGAATCTAAAAGGAATTGCCTTTGTTGAGCCATTCCTCTCCGAGGAAGGTTTTTACGAACCTCAACATTGTGACCATTTTGTTCTAAAAGTCTTCTTAGGATAATAAATTCTTCTAGTTCTTCAATTGCCAAATTAGAATTTTGGTCAGAAATAATAACATCAAAAGAAGAAAAACTTTGAAAAGCCAAAGAATTCAAAGTTAAAAATAAACTAGAAGTCCTCCCAAAACTAGGTATTAAAATGTCTACATCTTTTTTCAATCTAGACAACCTCTCGCGGCGAGATCTCTTCATATTCTTGTGTAAAACTTGAACGTATTCGACCAATGATATTTGAAGTGGATTGATCTTGGCTCAGCGGCAATATTTTTACTTGCCCACCAAAAGATTCGACTAAAGAAACTTCAGGCAAATTTTCTCTGGTGTAGTTTCCCCCTTTGATATAAAAATCAGGCTGGATTTGGGTAATTATTTCAGTTGGAGAATTTTGGCTAAACGGGATTATATAATCTATACAGCTCAAAGCATTCAATACACTAAGGCGATCTTCTAAAGTGTTTATAGGTCGAGTTGGACCTTTCAAAGCAGCTACACTTTGATCATCATTTACCCCAACAACCAATATATCCCCTAATTGTTTTGCTCTATTCAACAAATCAATATGTCCACGATGAATTAGGTCAAAACAACCATTGGTAAAGATAATTTTTTTACCCCTATCTTTGTGTAGTTTGATTTGGGACCTCAAATAGTCAAGATCTAGCACAACAGAGGTATCTTTAGATATTTTTTGTTTCAATTCTAAATTAGAACAAAATGAAGTAAGTTCTTTTTCAACAACTACCTCAGCAGCCAAAGATGCTATCTCTGCAGCAGCAGGCATATCCCCTCCGCTAGCTAAAGATAATGTAAAAGCACTCAAAAATGTATCCCCAGCTCCACTAGAGCGGGAATATTTAGCAGGATGAGCATAAGTCCTATAAGGTGGTCTTTGTTTTTCAAAAACTATCGCACCTTCGGTGTCTAAAGTAACCGCAGCAATATTTGCCCCAGTAAAATCTAAAATACCTTCTCCATACTTACAAATCCCTTCTGCTCGGTCTAAGGGATCTATATCTTGTAAATCAGCCCCCAAAAGCGCTAACGTTTCATTCCAATTGGGCTTTACAACAGAAGGATTCATATTTTTATACCGGCGAAGATTTTTAGAGTCAACTACCAACAACCACTTATGTTTGGTTCTTAGAAAACTTAATTCTTCAATGATTTTAGGGGTAAAAATTCCTTGTGCATAGTCAGAAATGATAACGATATCATTAGTTTTTAGTTTGGTAAGTTTTTCTAAAACCTTATTTTGAGTCTCAAGTGATAGCTCTTGTTGACTACCTTCATCTAGGCGCAACAATACTTGAGAATCAACCATAACCCGTTTAGCTATTCGAGTTTTGCGATCTTTATCAAGTATAATTTCTTGAGTTGATACAGCATTTGACTCTAGGTATTGTTCCAAAACACAATAGTAATAGTCATCTCCAGCTACGCTAATAAGATTTACTTTGGCTCCCAAGGCAGATAGATTGATAGCAACATTTGCTGCTGCTCCACCAAAGTAAGCTTCGTCTCCTACTTCAACAACTGGAACAGGAGCTTCTCGCGCAATTTTAGATACTTGGCCTTTGACATAACAATCAACCATTACATCTCCTATGACTGTTACCTCAATACCTTGAAACTTTTGCACTAAAGACTCATAACTATCTGTCATATTGTGACCTTGAGCTTTCTATTACCACAAACCAAATTGATGGCATCGTTCCAATTTTGACTAAAGCGCTCAATACTAAAACGCTCCATAGCAACTTCTTTAGCCCCAAGACCAAGCTTTTTCGCCTCAAATGGATTATCTAAAAGTTCTTTCATGTAATCAATGAGGGTATTTATATTGGTATCTATATATCCTGAGACTCCGTTTTCTATTACACTCGACATTTCAGTGGTAGCTAAAGCTACCACCGGCATAGCCATCATCATCGCCTCACATACAGCCAAACCTAAACTTGTCCAGCGAATAGGACTGAAAAAGAATCTATATTGAGACTCAAATTTAGCTAAATCCGCTTGGGGTATCTCGCCTAGTCCTCCAAAGTCTCCAGAGCCCATACCTACAAGATCTAGATCAACTTGATCTTTGACTTTTTCAAATATGTCTGCACCCAATCTTCTTCCTCGCAAAAAAAGATTATTTATTACTACTATTCCTTTTTCTACTTCCCCGCTGTATTGAACATCTTTTGGCACAATTACTCCATGTTCAATTACTTTGGTCTCAACATTTCCCGAATCCCACATCAAATTATTCATGTTAGTTACTGGAACTAGTAAAACCTCTGGATCATCCATTGGGTGCTTGGCATCAGTTGGATGCGTTCTAGGTGGATCATGTTCTAGGTATATACGAGGCAAACTTCGTTGATGAGAAGATAAAATTAAATATTGATCTAAAAGCCAATTTTCTTTTGACTGGTACAAAATAAGATCCAAAGGAAGATCTTTTACCATTTCAACTGGCACTTCATGGACATTTTCAGGCCAAGGAAAACTTCCAGCTTTTCCTGAATAACCATGACTTCTCATCCCTCCTATTGGAAGAAAAAAATCATGATCAATTTGGGAAAGATAGTACATATAATTTCCATGTACATGCCAAGTAAAAATCTTTTTTCGAGTCAAGTTTTTCCTCAACTGAATCAAGAATTTGAATCCGAACTTACTAATTTGAAGAAATTGCTATCAGAAGAGTCAGATTTATGTTCTTGATAGATAAACTTTAATTTATTTTTATCAAAAGTTTCAAACCATTCTTCCCAAGTAATTTCTTTTAATCTTTGCCCTCCATAACCTGGGAAATCAAGACGAAGTACCCCAACAGATTTATTGTCTTTATCATCTGTTGTCTCTACAACCGAAGGAACCGCTTTTCTTTTTTCTGCCCAGCTTTTTATAACATTATGATCTTGAGTAACTAGAGTTTGACCTAATTTTTCCTCATGATCTTTAGGAGAATTTATTTCTTTTTCAGACACAATGATGCCTCCTTTTGCTAGAACAGGTCAATTACGAAAACTTCAATTCAAAGTTTTACTACCCTTTGTCTTTGGCTAACTAACGTCTAAAACCTCAAAGACAAAAACAAATGAAAACATCTAGTGCTTTATTGCAAATTGAAGAAATAAGATAAAAACCTAAATGGAGTCCTTATCGTCGCCCATTTGCCATCTTTAAAGACCCATCCATTGATCGAAGGCGCAACATTGCATACACTCCTATAAATGGTCCAATAGATAACAAAGTAAAAACCCATTGCCAGCCCATAGGGCCTTTAGCTACTGCTATAAGATTTATAGAAATAATTGTTATAAAAAATCCAATTGCGGTTTGAAATGTAATGGCAGTGCCAAGATATTTAGGCTCGCTAAGTTCGCTAACTGCTGCTGAAAATTGTGCTGAGTCAGCTATGACGCTCGCCCCCCACACTATTGCCAAACTAATAACAATCCAAGATGAGCTTTCATAACTTAGACCTATAACCAGACAACATATTCCACTTATGGCCATAGAAACACTCGCTATGATTGTTCGCCCGACTTTATCAGCCAAATATCCTGCAACAATTGCACCTGTAGCCCCCGCAATCCCAATAACGACAAAACTAACTATGGCAGCTTTTGCAAGTGCTCCTGTTGGATGCCCAGAGGCTACATAACTGGAATAAATAAAAACAGGAAACCAAGTCCACATTCCATAAAGTTCCCACATATGCCCAAAATATCCATAGTTGGCTAACATAGCCTCTTTGTTTGAAAGCACTTTTTTAAAAGAGTTCAAAGATATCTTAGATGGAATTTGTGATGCTTCATTGACCCGATCCGGTAACACAAAACCAATTATTGCAGCTCCAACTAAGGCCAAAACTGAACTGGCCAATACTACATATTGCCATGACACACTAAATCCAAAGAACAATATCAAATGGGGAAGAGCTGAGCCCAAGGTCAAAGAAGCTATCAAAACTCCAATAGCTAGACCTCTGTGTTTAGGAGACCATTGAACTATTAGTTTTACAGCTATTGGATATACTCCCACCATTGCAATACCAGTAAGGATACGAAGAAGTATTCCTTGTTGCCAAAAGGTACTTAAAACAAAAAGGCCGTTTGCCCCAGCTCCAACAATTGCTGAGATAACAAATATTTTTCGAGGATTAAAACGATCTGCAATTCCAATAAAAGAACTCAAAAAAGCCCCTAAAACAAATCCCAATTGCACCGAAGAAGTAAGCAGAGCCACCTCAAAAGAATTTAGATGCCAAAGATGTTGTAGGGGACTATAAACAACAGACGCGCTAAACCAAAGACTAAGTGTCAATACTTCAGCAAAAGCAATAAGGCCAACCCCAAACCAAGTAAAAGATTGCCATTTTTTCAAAAAAGACATAGTATTGTTCCAAATCTTTAGGACTGCCCATCACAAAATACTTTACTAGTCTTAGATTGAAACCTTTGAAATTGCTCACCTTATTCAAATAATTGATCAGCTAATCCAAAATAGTCTTTACCAATAGCAAATCAATACAAAAAGAAGTCAAAATGAGTATCGCTATAAGAAGAATTTATGACAATAAAACCAAAAATCAAGATGAAATAACAGTTCTAACAGATCGACTTTGGCCAAGGGGGGTCTCTAAAGAAAAAGCCAATATAGACCATTGGCTAAAACAAATAGCTCCTAGTTCACAGCTAAGAAAATTCTATGGACACAAAGAAGAACTTTTTGAACAATTCAAACAGCTCTATTTAGAAGAACTCAACACATATCAGAACCAAGAACAAATACAACAGCTACTCCAGTGGGCAAAAAATAATCATTTAATATTGATAACAGCCACCAAAGATATTGAATTTTCTCACACCAAAATACTAAAAGAGGTTATAGAAAAACTTCTTTCAAGCTAAAGTCATATAACCTCTTTTAGATAAAATTATTTTACGTTTTGTTTTAGAAAATCAATTGTTTTATCCCAAGCTATCTTAGCAAGAGTAGGATCATAGGTTCCCAATAGGTTCTCATCATTCATAAAAGCATGCCCAGCTCCTGGATAAATTTGAAGATCCATTCTTATACCAGATTGATCCATAATCTGTTGTTGAATCTCTTTAGCTTTTTCAGGAGAAGCGTAACTATCTTGATCTCCAAAATGACCAAGGATAGGACTTTTGATTCCATGCAAAGGTGGAGCAGTTGGGCTGGTAAACAAGCCGTAAAAAACAACAGTAGCTCCTACTTGATCGCCTGCTTCATTGGAGAGCAAAAGGGCAAATCCGCCTCCCATACAAAAACCAACTATTCCAATAGTTTTAGATGTTACAGAATCTTGGGAAAGCAAAAAGTCTACAGCTCCTCTTAGTCTTTTTACCCCAACTTCTACTGGCAAATTTTGCATCATTTCATTTGCTTCTGCAGAATCGTGAGTGGTTGGACCTCCATATAAATCAGGAGCCAAACTTACAAAACCTTCAGCAGCAAATCTATCTGTCATATTTGCTATGTGATCAGTAAGACCCCACCACTCTTGGATAACTATAAGTCCTGGTCCTTTTTTTTCCGGAGGAAGACAAAGGTAACCATAAGCTGTATCTTGGGCACTTGGAAAACTTACATTTTGATGTTTGGTTCGTTGTGGCATTTATCTCCTTGATAATAGATAACTATTTTGGCTATATGATTAGTTATTGAATGCTCTCATGTATTGCACTGGTACATTAACTTGTACTTTTCCATCGAGTTCTTGAGATGCATGAAAAGGCCAGTAAGGGTCCCGTAAAAATTCCCTACCTAAAATTATGGCATCTGCTTGGCCTTGGATTAAAATGTCTTCTGCTTGTTTAGCTTCTGTTATCAAACCCACTGCTCCGGTTGCTATGGCGGCTCCTTGTTTGACTTTTTGTGCAAATTCAACTTGATAGCCAGCAAAAGAGGGAATTTCAGCATGAGCAACTAGACCACCAGAAGAACAATCAATTAGATCTACTCCTAGCTTTTTTGCTTCTTTGGAAAATTCAACTGACTCTGTTATAGTCCAACCACCTTCTACCCAGTCAGTGGCTGAAATACGAACAAAAACTGGAAGCTCATCTGGCCAAGCTTGCCTTACTGCTTTTATAACTTCGAGGGGAAATCTCATTCTGTTTTGCAAACTTCCCCCATATTGATCAGTCCTTTTATTTGACAAAGGGGAAAGAAACTCATGCAACAAATAGCCGTGTGCCGCATGGACTTCAACTACTTGGAATCCAGCTTCTAAAGCAAGGTGAGTAGAATTTACAAATTCATCTATAGTTTGTTCAATTTGAGATTCACTCATTTGACTAGGTGTAGCCAAAGCACCAAAAGCTAAAGCACTTGGAGCTATAGTCTGCCAGCCTCCTTGAGATGGCGATAAAGCTATTCCACCTTCCCAAGGAGGTGAAACCGAAGCTTTGCGACCAGCGTGAGCTAGTTGAACACCCACAACAGCACCTTGTTCTTTTATAAAAGTTGTTATTTTTTTATATGCTCCAGCTTGATCTTTTGACCATAGTCCTGCATCAGATGGACTAATACGACCTTGGGGATTTATAGCTGTGGCTTCGGTAATAACAAGACCTGCCCCACCTACTGCCCTTGATCCTAGATGAACCAAATGCCAATCGGTAGGAAAACCATCAACGGAGGAATATTGGCACATAGGAGAAACAAATACATTGTTTCTAAAGGTAACAGATCTATAGCTAGATGAAGAAAACAAAAGACTCATGCCATATCCTTTTTAATTAGGAAAAAATAATTTACATATACAAAAAATGAAGGATTAAAATAGTCATTACTAAATTGAGAATAAAAACTAGCAGCTAAGCAATCACTATTTTTACCTCTTATGTTTTGCCCAATATATAGCTTTGTCAAAACAAATTGTATTACTTACCAAATTCTACTTACTATATAGACCACCAACAAAACTAACATTTTTAAAAATAAAAACCACTTTTGAGTATCTTTACTAGAACTTAGTTATTGAATTCAACAAGATTCAATTTCTTTCTTTTTCAATTGTGGTTCAAATAAAAATATTGCTAGTCCCAATTTTTTTTATTTGCTGAAGGTAATTCAATAAGGATAGCTTTTGTTATTTGAGTTTTTATAAAAACCAGGTCAATAAAATTTTTAGCAAAGCACTATGAACTGGAGGTGCTTTGCTAAAAATCAAGTTGGAAATTAAGAAATCTTTAGATTCAAAAAGACATTTCTTGTACTAACAGTTCCCAAAACTTACTAGACATCTTTAGAGACTCTATGTCTATTCTTTCATTGTCTCCATGAAACATTTTTGAATATTGATCTTTGGAATATTTTTGACTAAACATTCCAAATCCATATCCCACAGATCCATGTTGTCTAAAGAAGCGAGTATCTGTAATGCCAACAGTCAATACAGGCAATAGTTGAGAATTGGGATAAAACTTATTGGAAATTTTTGCTAATGCATTCCAAAGTGGGGTATCAATAGGAGACGAAGAAGCAGGATAATTTTGAGTTTGAACTAATTCAACCTCACTAATCAACTCTCCAATAATTTCATGCAAAATTTGTCTAACCTCATTAGATCCTTGTCCTGGAAGAGTTCTTATGTCAACTTCTATAACTGCCTCATCAGGTATAACGTTTGTTTTAATACCTCCATGTATAATATTTGGAGAAATAGTGATATGAGTAGAAGCGTCTGCTATTTTTGCTTCTTCAATTATTGGAAATTCTTCAATTGCTCTCCATATTGTTTTTGGATCCACTAAATCTTTTTTTGCCTCAAGAGGAAAATCCATAGCTTGTACATATTTATCCCAAATATCACTTACTGTACTTTTAGCTCTATAGGTATGAATACGTCTAATTATTTCAGCAGCTTTGACAATGGCATTGTCTGATTTAAAAGGTCTAGAACCATGTCCTGGTTCTCCTTTTACTTTTATCGTCCACCACTGGAGTCCTTTATCAGAAACAGATACTGGTAGGCGCAATCCTTTTGATGTAGACAAAGGAACCCCTCCCATCTCAGAAACAAGATAATCTGCTTTTAGAACCTCAGGATGGTTTTCATCTAACCATGCTGCTCCGTATTGACCTCCAGCTTCTTCGTCTGCTAAGACCAAAAAAGAAACTGTTCCTTTTGGTCTAGAGCTTCCTCGGGCGATATGGCGAAAGGCGACTGCCATAGAAGCAGTTAGATTTAACATATCTATTGCCCCCCTACCCCATATCTCACCATCAATCAATTCCCCACCATAAGGATCATGTTTCCATCTACTGGCATTGGCAGGAACTACATCACTGTGACACATGAGCATTAAACTAGCAGCTTTTGGATCACTACCTTGAATTTGACAAAGCAAAGAAGTTCTACCGGGGGCAGACTCAAAAGTTTGCATATCAAAACCTTGACTGCCTAAATAATCTTGTAAGGTCTCAACATTGCGAATTTCTTGTCCTGATTCAACA
>JAJYPT010000228.1 GCA_021795135.1 Actinomycetes bacterium | reverse complement strand
GATACACCTGGGCAAATGGTGCCACTCTAAGCGTAGCTCTTCCTGCTCCAGGATCCCAAGCAGCCCTAACCGACTTTTCAGGACAAAGTACTGCTGCAGCTACTATCCAGAACGGATATGCCAGCGGTACTCCTCAATCTTATTCTGTGGGTCAAAATGGAACTATTACCGAAAGCTTTTCCAATGGTAGAACCCAAGCTGTGGGCCGTATAGCTTTGGCGTCTTTTGCCAACCCAACAGGACTAATATCTACTGGCAACTTAATGTATCAAGCTTCTGTGGCTTCTGGTGTCCCCCAATTGGCAACTCCTGGAACAGCTGGAACAGGAAGTTTGATGGGTGGAAGTTTGGAAATGTCTAATGTAAATATGGGACGTCAGTTAACTAATATGATCATTGCTCAAAATGCTTACGAAGCAAACACTAAAGTTGTAGCTACTTCTAATACAGTTTTACAAGCTTTGGTAAATATGTAATTATCATTTCAAATAAGCACTAAGGAAATTTCCTTAGTGCTTATTTGTATTTAATTTCTATAAATTTAATACTTTATAGTTTTTTGGTGAGAAAAATATATTCAACTCTCATAAAAATCGGTCGATAAAAGTAATACTTTCAAAAAGTAGAAAGTCACCGTTGCACGGATGCAAGGTTAGGATAACACATGATAATACTAAGTAGATTGAATGGAGAACCATTCGCTCTCAATGCTGATCTTATTGAAAGAGCAGAATCTACCCCAGACACAGTCTTGACCCTCAGAGATGGCACAAAATATGTTGTTGCTGAAACTGTAGAAGATGTAATTAATAAAATCCGTGACTTTCAAGCTTCCATCCTAATAGCAGTTCAAGAAAGAGATCCCAACCACAAACCTCCCATGCTGCATTTAATGTCAGATGCAGGCATACTAGACAACCCTCCAAGGAGTTGACATGGATCCAGGTACTCTAGTAGGGATAGGTTTAGCTCTAGCAGCTATTTTTGGCTCCATGATAATGGAAGGTGGAAACCCAGTTGTTTTATTCGCTCCTTCTCCATTGTTACTCGTTTTTGTTGGAACTTTAGGGGTTGGAATTGCTGGAGGACTTCTAAAAGAAGGTCTCAATATGTTCAAAGTCCTAAAAAGTGCTTTATTGACCAAACCACTACCCCCAGATAAAGCCATTGAACAAGTTGTCTTTTTTGCAGAAACAGCTAGAAAAGAAGGGCTGTTAGCATTAGAAGAAGCTGCTAGAAATATAGAAGATGACTTTATCAAAAAAGGCATTCAAATGGCAGTTGATGGAATTGACCCAGAAGAAGTTCAAGAAATTCTCGAAGGAGATATTTCATCAATGCAAGAACGTCACAAGCATGGAGCAAAATTTTTCTCTGATTTAGGAGGATACGCTCCTACTTTAGGAATTTTAGGGACAGTAATTGGCTTAGTTCATGTCCTTGGACATCTTAGTTCCCCCAATTCATTAGGTCCTATGATTGCTTCTGCTTTTACTGCAACTCTTTGGGGGGTTTTATCTGCAAATGTTTTTTGGATACCTATTTCAAACAAACTCAAAAGAGCAAGTTCTATAGAAGTCAGGAACAAAGAACTAATCTTAGACGGAATTCTTGCAATACAAGCTGGTGGAAGTCCAAGAATGATTGAAAAGAAACTTCTTTCTTATCTACCTCCATCCGAAAGAGAGATTATTCAACAACGCAAGAAGGCTGCTTGATGAAAAAGAAACTAACAATACATCATGAAGAAGAAAGTAATTCCGAACGTTGGCTTTTGACTTATGCCGATATGATTACTCTTTTGATGGTACTCTTCATAGTTCTTTTCGCAATGAGTACAGTAAATATAAAAAAATTTAACTCATTCAAAAGTGGCTTAGCAGTATTTAGCCCAACCTCTCCAAGTGCAAGTCATCCTTCAGTATTACCTGGAAATCAAGGACTGCTAAAAGATCCTAGCCTTATCACTCATTCGATCTTACCTCAAACTTCAGTTATGAATCTTCAACAAATTTCTAGTCTAATTAAATCCTCCCTAATATCCCAGCACCTAAATCAAGATGTCAATTTACATATAGCTCATCGAGGACTGGTAATTAGAATGCTCACAGATAAGGTATTTTTCAAAGTTGATTCAGCAACTTTGCAACCACAAGGACAACAAGTTGTAAATGGCCTGGGAAAAATCTTAGCTAAATTGCCAAACAACATAGCTGTTGAAGGATATACCGACAACCAACCCATAATAGGAGGCCCCTTTAGCTCCAATTGGGAGTTATCGGCTGTAAGGGCAGTAACTGTACTTCATCACTTAGTTCATTCTGATGGAATACCGCCTCAAAAAATACACGCTGTTGCATATGGATCCCAAAAACCCAGGTATTCAAATACAACAGCATCAGGAAGAGCTAAAAACCGTCGAGTTGACGTAGTTATTTTACCCTTGCCCATTCCCACTACTTCACCTAGTGCCAACTAACAAAGAGAACTTTTATGGCAATGAAAACAGCAGATGTAGACAAAAAAACAGTCAAGAAAGGAGTCAAATCCGCGACTGGGACCAAAGAAGAAACTCCTAAGAAAAATAAGAAAAAGATTTTTATTCTTATTGGCCTTGTGATTATAGTTTTAGGTTCTCTTGGTGGTTTTTTGATTCTATCTTCCCCATCAAAACCTGCTCCTCTTCCTCCAGGGGCTTCTGTGTCAATCGCACAAACTACTATAAATTTAGCCGACGGACACCTACTGCAAGTAAGTTACACAATTCAGTTAATTCCGGGAGGAAAATCTAGCTCTGTAATGTCTAAACAACCCGAAATACTAAATAAAACTATTGAAGTTTTTGGATCTTGGACTTATACAGCCTTATTAGCTCCAGGAGGACGTCAACAAGCTAGAGTCGAATTGAAAAACCAACTCCAGCCTATTTTGCAGCTGAATAAGAAGAATCAAATCGCTCATATTTATTTCACTAGTTTTATCATGCAATAACTCTTTGTGTACTAAAGGAAAACTTTGAAGTAGCCGAGAGAAAAACATGAGCAAAGTTGATGTTGATTTAGCAGATAAACAAGTACAACCAGACATCTTAGAGTCAAAA
>JAJYPT010000227.1 GCA_021795135.1 Actinomycetes bacterium | reverse complement strand
AGCAAGTGCTTCACCTTCTACATCTTCAGCAATAATGGCCAAAGGGCGGCTTGCTTGCATAACTTTTTCCAAAACAGGAACTAAATCACGAATTGCAGCTATTTTTTGGCTAGTAAATAGTATGTAGGGATAATCTAGAACAGTTTCCATACGATCTGTATCTGTAGCAAAATAAGGAGAAATATATCCCTTATCAAATCGCATTCCTTCTACTAGATCCATCCCCATCCCAAAAGTTTGGGATTCTTCAACTGTAATGACTCCGTCTTTTCCAACTTTATCTATAGCCTCAGAAATAAGACCTCCTATTTCCTCATCGGCTGCTGAGATAGAAGCAACTTGAGCTATTTGTTCTTTGGAATCGATTTCTTTTGCTATTTCTTTCAATGATGAAATAGCGGCTTCAACAGCTGCTTCAATGCCTTTTCTCAAAGCCATTGGATTTGCACCAGCAGCTACATTACGAAGACCTTCTTTTACCATTGCCCAAGCCAACACCGTAGCTGTTGTAGTTCCATCTCCAGCTACATCATCAGTTTTTTTGGCTACTTCTTTTACTAACTCAGCACCAATTGCTTCAAATGGATCTTCTAATTCAATTTCTTTAGCAATTGATACACCATCATTTGTAATTGTGGGTGCTCCCCACTTCCTATCAAGAACAACGTTTCTTCCCTTTGGTCCCAAAGTAACACGAACTGCATCAGCTAACTGATTCATGCCACGCTCTAAAGACCGGCGGGCTTGTTCGTCAAAGGTTATTAACTTAGACATATGTTCCAGCTCCTACTTTCAAAAAGTCTCTGTCAATAACTTAGCACTCTCTACCTTGGAGTGCTAAGAATCCAGGGTAAGTATTCTTTAACTTAAAACTTTTTACTAACCGCCAGCAACAGCTGGAACAATTGATAAAGTTTGACCTGGTTCTACAGGGGTATCTAATCCAGAAAGAAAACGGACATCTTCATCGTTGAGAAATATATTTACAAATCTTCTAAGTTGACCAGTTTCATCAAATAATCTTTCAGAAAAGCCAGTGAAATTTGAATCTAGCTCTTTGAGTACCTCTGCTACAGTAGATCCCTTTAAAGTTACTTCTCCTTGTCCAGCAGATAAACTCCGCAATTGGGTAGGAATACGTACTTTTATATTTGCCTCACTCATAATGCCTCTTTTTTATTTTCACTATAAGCCCCCTAGATCAACAGAGGCTTCAAAATCTTCTATGGTAGGAGCAATAGTCACAGTAGGTCCAATTTGAGAGACCAATGGATCTATCGTTTTTAGTCCATTACCAGTTATATAAACAACAACTTTTTCATCTGGGCGTACTACACCTTGTTTGGCTAATTTAACTAAAGTAGCTATAGTAACCCCACCCGCTGTCTCTGCGAATATTCCTTCTGTCCTAGCCAAAAGAGAAATTCCTTGTACTATTTCTTCATCTGTAACTGATTCAATTGAACCATTTGTTTTACGTACTACTTGTAGTGCATAAAATCCATCAGCTGGATTCCCAATTGCTAAAGATTTAGCAATTGTTGAAGGTTTTACAGGTCTGACATTATCTACATTTTCTGCAAAAGCAGTAGCCACAGGAGAACACCCCTTGGCTTGGGCTCCAGAAACTCTAACATGAGGATTCTCATCTAAAAGTCCCACCTTGAAAAGTTCTTCAAATCCTTTATGAATTTTAGTTAATTGACTTCCAGAAGCTATAGGAACAACTACATGATCAGGAGTAGTCCAGCCTAACTGCTCAGCTACTTCAAAAGCTAAAGTTTTAGAACCTTCAGCATAATAAGGTCTAAGATTGACATTGACAAAAGCCCAAGATGGCCTATCGCCAGTAAGCTCTGAGCAAAGGCGGTTCACATCATCATAGTTGCCCTTGACAGCTACAAGAGTTCCGCCATATACAGCAGTAGTAACTACTTTGGCCTGTTCTAAATCAGATGGTATAAAAACACAAGAATCCATTCCTGACTTTGCCGCATGAGCAGCAACCGAATGAGCGAGATTACCAGTTGAAGCACAAGCTGCAACTTTGAATCCCAATTCGCGAGCTTTTGTCAAGGCAACTGAAACTACTCTGTCTTTAAATGAACCAGTAGGATTGAGAGTATCGTTTTTAATCCAAACCTCTCCCAGACCTAATTCAGCTGCTAAACGATCTGCTTTGACCAAAGGAGTAAAACCTGCTCCAAGATCTACTGGAGAATCTCCGCTAACAGGTAATAAGTCTTTATAACGCCAAATACTATTAGGACCTTTAGTTATGGAATCAATAGAAATATTAGAAGTAATAGCATCATAGTCGTAATCGACTTCTAAGGGACCAAAACAAAATTCACAAATACTTAGTGCTTCAGCAGGATAGCTCCTACCACACTCTTTACAAATTAAACCTTTAACGAATGCCACTTGGCCTCCTCATCGCTCGGGCATTGGCACCTGGATTTTCCTGGTTGCCGCGGTTTCTTCGGGCCCGGTCCCTCTACCGCTCTGGATGAACGATTATCATCTTATTAATATGACTTTGACATCTTCTCCTTGATAAACAGGAGATTTCCGATAAGTAAATAATAATACTTACTCTCAGAATTTATGCTTCACCAAGTGGTCTATTGTACCAAACCTGCATCTGCTAAGAGCGATGTCTTCACTCTCAAAACATTAATAGCATATCTAAATTACTTTGAGCTAAAAAACATACTTTAGTTAGTCAACCTATAAGTAATTTATTACTATCAACCTAGATTCTAGCTCAAGTGATCGAGTTATTTTGTTTTTAAAATTAAAACCTTCCATGCAATTTATTTTTATAATAATTCTCTTATTTCTAGCTAATGATATTATCCAGAAGAATTTTCTATATATTTAAATTTTATAAAACTTGCTTATAACATTTTTTGATCAAGTTAGATAAGGTATAGCCAATGAGTGAAAAAAACATTGTTGTAGTCTCCAATAGAGGACCTGTTAGTTACGAGTGGGGATCCAAAGGTGAACTAATCAATAAAAGAGGAGCAGGCGGTTTAGTATCGGCTTTGGGACCCTTACTCAAAGGTACCGGCACGATGTGGATAGCTGCAGCCATAACAGAAGC
>JAJYPT010000027.1 GCA_021795135.1 Actinomycetes bacterium | reverse complement strand
TCCGATCTAAATCATTTTTGATTAAATAAAACTTCTAAGCTATGAAGCTTTCTTATCTTATCAGTATGTCCTATTGAGATAACAAAATACAAAATCCTAGCTATTTATCTACGTCAAGACTTCAACTAGGATTTTGTATTAATTTATTTTCAAAAACTACTATCTATATATATAGCTACTTTTTGATACCTTGTATAATGCCTGCTTCAGCAACGACAGGATAAGTATTTACTTCACTAAATCCGGCTTGTTTTAACATAGCTTCCCATTTAGCCATTGAAACAGGCCTTTCTTGCATTCTAAAGACAAACCGACCTACATTTTTAATAATTCTCCACCATCCTGCAGGCCCTTTAGCAGCTAATTGCAAAATTTTATTTTTGATAATTTCTCTATCTCGAGAATCTGCTCCCCGACCAAACATCATGTCACCAATAACGAGTTTTCCCCCAGGGCGTAACCAAGAATAGCTTTGTTGCACAATTTTTTCTTTATCTAAATCAGCCAGATGATGCAAGCAATAATTAGAAACGACTAAATCTACACTTTGAGGTTCCAACTTTAAATCCTCAATAGGACTTACTTTGGATTCAATATTTGTCAAACCTTGAGAGGTAGCATTTTTTTGCAACAAATCCAACATCGCAGCACTTATGTCTACTGCATATACTGTCTTTACCGTCTTTGCCAACGGAATCGAAAGCTGGCCAGAACCAGATCCTAAATCTACAGCAACCATCCCGCCTTGAGGTTGTGATTTTTCAAGAACTTCATTTACCACTCGTACAAGTCCTGGATTCTCCCCTGCTCCTTGATCCCAACTTTGGGCTCTTTTAGTCCACACTCGTCGCTGTAGGGCAGTTCCTGCTTTAGATATAAGTGTCATTGAATTCCTTTGTATAAATAATTTAAAAGTATCTAATATTATTAGTACGACTTTAGCCAATATTTTAATCGCTACTTTTTAATAGTTAGTTTTTATTCATTCTAATCCATGTAACTACTATGCCCACAAAAACAACTACTGCTAAAACTTCTAGTACAACTAGATAGAACGGAGTTTTGGAAGCATGGCTTGTACTTGTATTTGGAACTAAATTAGTACTAGTTGTAGTTGTAGTTGGAGAAGTTGGAATTACTTTAGATACTGTAGGCCAAGTGTAAAATTGCAAAGATGAAGCCTGTGGATCTCCTTCTACTGTAGTTGTACTTAGATTATGCCCAAACCTTGTTACAAATAAAAATTCTCCCAACTCAAAAAATCCTGGACCCGGTAAAGTAAGCGATATTTGGGCAGGAGATCCTATTTGAATCCCAGTAGATCGAGAAACTGCAATATCACTACTTTGGTAACTCATGGTATTTCCATATGCACCATGTAAAGCATAAACAAAACGTAAATGACCGCCTCCCGCATTGGCTATTGCTGGTAGTAAAATGTCATATCCCGTTGGAGGAGAAACTGTTGAAAAATTCCAATTAGTACCTGCATCAGTGCCAATGGCTATTTTTGCAATACTTTGACTTCCATTCCATTGAGGCCAAGTCAATGCCAAGCGATGATGATTCAAAGTAGTCAAGCTAGGTAAGCTAAAAGAATAAAAAGATGCACCTGGCAAAACTCTTGGAATTGCAGTAGCACTAGCAACTGTTATTGGAGAAGAAAATGAACCGCTAATAGATATAAAGCTAATCTCAACACTTACTTGTCCATTCAATAATTGAGCCCAAGACATAACAGCACGGTTATGACTCAAAGCAGCTATTTGAACGCCAAAAGAAGCACCAGGTAGTGTCCAACTTGGACTAAATACTGAACTAAATGAAGATCCTGCGTTTTGAGAAGTAGCAAATTCGACCTTATCATTATGTCCAATTACCTGACAAGCATCTTGAGCACTTCCATGAGACCATCCTACCCAAACATTGTTATTGGAAGAAGTTGTCACAAATGGGCGATCATCAAATCCCCCGCCTTGAAGATGATTGTCAACAATAACAGGGGTATTAAAACTAGCTCCTGCATTGGAAGACTTAGCTAAAAATACTGATCCAGAAGCAGTAGGACAATTCGGAGAACCCCCAAAGCCTGCTCCACCTACAACTAAAATATTTCCATTTGGCAAAGTAGAAGTCGAAGAATCATAACTACGAGAATATCCAGCAGGCAATAAAAGATTAGGTCCTTGCCAGCTACTTCCCCCTTGAGATGACCAAAACTTCAAAACAGGTTGATTAGATACCCCACCTGTGGCTACTAATAAATCTCCTTGATTGGTAGCCACCCCTGATGGTTCAGAATAAGCTTCAAAACCACCTCTTGCAACTACTGCAGAACTTGAAGGAGCAGAGGCCACAGGAGAAGAAGAAGCCGCTACAGTCAATGGACTAGCTGAAGCATCTGGAATAACAAGTACAAAAGAAAAAATCAATACTAACAAAGCAAGTATTAAATATTTTTGTCCAAGTTTGTAAATTGACATAGTTATTTATCAACTTGGCTTTATAAACATAACTAAAACCCCAATCAAAGCCATTGCCCCAATCCAAATAGAAAGAAAAGATAGTCTTTTTAAATGACCTTCTAATTGTGATCGGAATTTTATTTGATCTTTTTGAAGCAAAATATTTTGTACTGCTTTTTCAGATCGCCAAAATTTGGCAATAGACAAATAAACTGTAATAATCCACATTGCAGCAGCTATCAATACCCATGCATCTAATAAGTTATTTTTTGCCCCATCTAAACTCAGCAAAGGAATCCCAAATACAGGTATCAAAAAAATCATTCGCTCCGGCCAATTGACTCCCGGTTTAAAATAGCGCTTTGTAGCATCTTGTACTACTTCTAAGTTATCTAGATCTTTATGAGCTTTATTTGCATATATACCTGTAGTAATTATGCTTCCGTATCCAATCAACACTGATAAAAGATGCCCAGCCAAAAATAAGTCATAGGTTAGATATTCAACAGGCGCCAAGATAATGATGGACTTCCTACAGAACCATTAGCTACCAAAGATACTGTCTTGACTTGTTCTCCAGCTGTTATTTTAAGAGTTCCTACTTTTTGATTATTAGAGACATGGGATAAGTTCTTATTAGCTATCAAAGTTCTTTTTACTACCAAACCTGGCCAAGTTATAAAAGATGTCGAAGAATTTGCAACTACAGGTACCGGATGACTCCAAGGAACATTGATCTGTCCTTGTTTGGATCCAGTTGTAATTGAATTAATTCTATGCATTTGAGATGCTGCAGAAGAAACTAAAGCTTCACTTTTATTTAAAGCAGCTTGCAAAGGAGTAACCCCTCCTTGGCTAAAAACTGCTCCTATTATATAAACGGGCTTTCCACCAATTCTTCTTTTAGAATCAAATACAAAACATCCCCCAGCATGTCCAGTTGAACCTGTCTTTATACCAATAATTCCGTCTTTTCCAAGAGCATAATCATAGTTATATATCAACCCAGCTACAGGAAGAGTGATTTGAGGCTTAGATACAATAGATGCAAAAGCATGAATTTTCATAGCAAGAGTTGCGAGCTTGGTTTGATCTGCCACACTACTAGTTGTAAGGTGATTTAGACCACTAACATCGGCATAAAAAGTATGAGTCAAACCTAAAGATTTGGCCATACTATTCATTTTTGCTACAAAAGCTTTCCTACTACCAGCATCCCAACGAGCCAAAAGAACAGCAATATTGTTAGCAGAAGGAATCAAAAGACCCTCTAAAGCTTGACGCTCTGTCAAAGTCTCACCAGCAGCAACTTTTAGCACTGATTGTTGGGTAGCTACATCTGCATTGTACAAAGCAACGTCTTGAGGAGTAACTGTGAGATTTGGTCCAGAAGGAGAATTTGAAGTCAGTGGATGATCTTTTAGTATTATATAAGCAGTCATTATTTTTGTCACACTTGCAATAGGCACTTGCCTATTTATGTGCACACCACCCATTGTTCCAACGCCTGGAACTTCAACTATTGCCTCTCCATGACTAGGCCATGGCAAATTCAAGCTGGAACCGCCTATATCAGCAGAAACAGGCTGAGTACTAGATAAAGTAGGAGAAGCAATAGGACCAAATAGCTGAAATAACACCACGACAAGTACTATTACTCCAAGGACTACTACAATTGCACTACTACGAACTTTTGTCACAATTTCCTCACATTTGAATCGATAATTTCAAACTAAGCTAAATAAGAACCTTTTTGGTGGCAATCGAAAAAAAATTTCAATTTTAGGTAGTAAAAACTTTCAAAACGACCATTATGATTTGAACCGATTTTTATCTTATGGCATTTTAACCAAATAAAACAGGCAGCCTCTTAGATAAAATACGATCAAAAATATAAAAAGCTAAAAACTTAAAAGTTGAGCTTAGATCAAGTGATTTATTTTAGACTAAAGATAGTTCAATCTTGCAAAGAACAATAAACAAATCTAGTTAAATCTTTGATTAATCAATAGTTTGTCAGAGCTATAACCTATACAGCTAACAAAATAACCTATTTAAGAATAATAATTATAAATAATTACAAAAACCATCTAAATATGAACTAAGGCGTCTAAAATCTCGTCAACAAAACTAACATTGCCAGGAATAAAAACATTTGTCCTCCCACAAGAAAAGCGAAAAGTAAAAGAAGGTTATTTTTCTTTAGCTGACCAATTTTCTAAGAAGTTATAATTTAGCTAACAAGAGAAAGTATTGTTGTGAATAAGATATCTTTATTAACAATAAAAGTACCTCAATTTTTTAATTTAAGATCTGGATTCTTACTATGTCACATCCTATTGGACTAACTTCTCCCAGCACTCCAGCAGGGAGTTATTCAGCAGTCGAAATGGCTTCGATTGCAACAGAACAACGCTTTGAGCATTTACTTTTGATACCTAGAGCTCTAGTTGGATTTGGTATCGTAATCTTGAGCGTTATAACTCCATCTCTGTCTCCAAGCCTCGTTGTTTTGATAGGGCTTTTATTTGGAGTAATTAGTATTGTGGTCAACAGATTCATGCAAGTAGCTACTACTAAAGAAAAACTGAATCAAGTTTCAACTTGGGCAGCTGTAGCTGATGGAATATGCGCTACAGGAATCCTCATTCTTCTTGGATGGACACCAGCTAGTCCTGGAATATTATTGTTCCCCTTGCTTGGATTTGAAATAACTTTAAAGTGGGGCAAAAAGGGAGCATTTATTGCGACTATCCTTTTGGCTATTGGAGTAGCAGGACGTATGTATGTAAGGGTTATCCATTTCGGGCTACATCCTAGATACAACGTCATACTCTTAGTCGTAGCAATTTCAAGTACTTTTTTAGGATTTGCTTTTGCATTACGCTCCAATGAGTCAGCTCGCAATGCTGCTCTATTAGAAAAAGAACGTATAGCCGCATCTTTGAGACAAGCAGTAACAGAACTTTTAAATAACGCGGGGTTTTCAAACGAAAACTTAGAAGCAGATGATTTAGAAGTTTTACTCAACCTAGCCTGTGGTCGTCCAGGAGTTGGTCAAGAACTTGGAAAAAGACTGGTAGCAACTCTTTCATCTAATACCCCAGATGAATCTTTAACAAAAAGAGAACGAGAAATTCTACAATCTATGGCCCAGGGCCTGTCGGACAAAGAAATCGCAACTCAACTTTACTTATCCCAAGGAACAATTAGGGTTCACATTTCTAACATAGTTAGAAAATTAGAAGTTGAGAATCGACAAGAAGCTATCAAAAAATTCAAAACCCTTACCCTGAAAGACTAAACTTTTCAGACTGATTAATCTAAAAATACAATTATCAAAAAAAACGAGGCTTAGTTTTTAAAAATATAGATTCCATATAATAAACCTCGTTGTTTTAGAACAATATTTACTATTCAAATGGAAAAATCTCTTCTATTTGATAAGCATAATTGCTTGTGTCTAAATTTGTAGACGGTCTAAAGACAATAGAATTTTCTAATTCTTCTAACTCTTGACAACTTCTTCTAAAACGCTTATTTGCCTTAGGGCTATATTTAGTCAACTCTTGCTCCTTCAATAAGTGCAGTTGAGTTCCAAAATATTTCTTAAAAACCTAAATATCGTGAATCTCAACTAGTTTTTAGTATCAAGATTCACGATATAGGTTGATTATTACAAGAATATGTCTAGATGATGACAAATAATAAAAACTGTTATCTCATTCAAATATTTTTTTACTAATTAGGCTTTATAGTTAGGATTTACCTTGGCTACAGGAGTAGCCATCAACCAATCCCAAGAATTTGCTAAATATATTGTTCCACCTACAATTACTGGATTGACAATACCAAAACGTCCTCCTAGGTTTTCTTGTCCAATAACTGTTCCAGTTTTTGGATTCAAAGAATATACATTAGGTCCAGTAGATACATACAAGGCTCCTTTGTAATAAGTAGGAGCTCCGCGTCCAGCCCCAGCAGGGCCTGCATTTGGAACATGCCATGTCCATAAGAGTTTACCTGTTTGAAGATTATAACTTTTATAGACACTAGTTGTGGGACTTCCAACATAGACGCTATTGCCATAAATAGTAGGTACTCCACCTTTGAAAGCTGGTGGAAGAGGTCCTCTACCCATCTTTGTTGTCCACAATATTTTTCCAGTAGTTGCATTAGTTGCAAACAAAACAGTATTGAGGGTTTTTTTACCACCTATTGTCTTAGGATCAGCAACTGCATCTGTTACCACTATATTTTTATATACAGCAGGAGAAACATCTCCCATACCAGTATTGACAACTCCTGGTTGTGTTGTTTTCCACAATACTTTACCTGTAGAAGAATTTAAAGCATATAGCCATCCTGGAACAGATAAAGCTACATATACTTTGCCATTTAATACACTTGGACTAGACATATTGTCTATGCCTCCAACAAAAGTATCCCAAATACTTTTTCCAGTTTTTGCATTTAAAGCATGGATATGACCACTTCCAGTGGCAAAGTATATTACTCCACCTTTTACTACAGGTGTTGCCATTGACTCACCTACTGTTCCAAAATGCCATATCAATTTTCCAGTTTTTGCATTTAAAGCATAAACCCCGTTGAAACTAACATGTTCGCCTCTTATAGCAGGTTGATGAGCAGCAAATTTTTGTACAGCTGAAAAATTAAATCCGACACTTCCCGACGAAATATAAACTATCCCATTAGAAACTACAGGATCTCCCATCAAATGGTTCCCCACTGGACTGCTTCTCCAGATTAGTTTTCCAGTTTGGGCATTTACAGCATAGGCAAACTGATCATCGCTTTCGCCATAAATAACTCCTCCAACAGCACTTACTCCAGTTGAATTACCATAAAATTGAGTCATAGTAGGTAAAGCACTTCGCGAGCCGTAGGTTTTAGTTCCATAAGCATTGTTATTAGATAAAGGCCAAGCTCTTGCTTCTGCAAAATTCCAGCTTACTCCTTTTTTGAGCCATGAAGGGGAATTGGCTGGAACCGCAAATGCAGAATTATGAGCTGAATTAGCATAAGCATGAGACCAACTAGAAGGAAAGCCAATAGTATTTTTTTTCGTAGGCAAGTTTTGAGGTAAGGCTATACGAGAAAATGGATTCTGAATCAGTCGAGAAAGCATAGATTTATTATTTGCTGTTCCGCCTGTTGGGCCTGTTGTAGTCGTAGCAATTGTTCCACAAGCTGCGAGAGATGTTCCAATAAGGCCAATAGAAGATATCTTTAAAAACTTTTTAGTCAAATTCATATAATTTTTGTTCTCCTTAGAAGTCTATAAATAAATAGAGCAAAAATACGATTGGCAGAACTATAACTTTGCAAAATTGAGTAGGTCTTTTTTAGGCTTCTGATTTATACTAAGAAGGTAAAGTTTATATCTAAGAAGGCTCTAGATTGGATATAAGAGCTGGTGAAAACATATTATAATTTTTGTAGCTCTTGGTAAGAAAAGGATATTAAATATAGACGTGATGACAATCAAAGATACAAAATTCAATCAGTGGAATATGTCTAAATATTCATTACTGTCATTACTACGTCTTGTTATTCCTTTTAGTTGCTTTTTAGAAGCCATATCTAGTCCCAAGTACTACCAAGGATTTGGAGCAATAGGAGTTATATCTTTAATAGACATTTTGTTCCAAATATATAAAGGATCTTCAGACCTTCATCTTGGAAAAGTTTCTAGAGCTGTTTTTATAAGAGATTGTTTATATGCATCATTCATATATTTTTTATATATATCTAATCCTCACGCTATGGCTCTATCTCTTATACCAGTTCCAATATTGGAATCTGTACTTATAGCTTCTAATAGATCGCTTGCAATAAAAGTATTAGGCTTTATTGCAGGCCTAGTACTGTTGCGCAGATTAGAACTGATTCATTTGGGACTTGGTAGTTATTACCTAACTAGACCCATTTATCTAAGCGTAGTAGTACTTGTTTGTCTATTTATTAGTTGGTTATTAGAACAAAGAGATTATTCTCAAAATTATTCAATCAAGCTAAAACAACAAATACATAAAGTCATGACCATTGTTATTGAACAAATACTTACCAATAACAATGTAGTTATAAGATCGCCTGAAAGAGCATATATCGAAGAGCTGATATCTAAAAGCTGTACTCCAAATAGCTCATCACTAAATTGTGAAAAATTAGCTCAAGAAGTAGCTGATAAAATACAAAACCATATCCGCAACTTGAATTTACTAACCCCAAGAGAAAGAGAAATTCTTCAGCTAATGGCTGAATTCCACTCTTATAGGGAAATTTCCCAACTACTACATGTAAGTGAAGGAACAGTAAGAGCCCATGCGGCAAACATTATGCAAAAAGCTCAAGTACACACCCGCCAAGATGCAGTAGCTTGGGGACAAAACTTTCATATTATTTCTGTCAAAGAAGATCCAGACATAGTACCTCTTGCATTTCAACCTAATGAAATTTCTCATAAGGTTGAAATTTGACTACTCCAATCCAACAACTAAAGTCCCAAGAGTCAATGACGGCAATATTTTAGGTTTAGCCTCGTTTATTTTGGAAAATAGGTCAATATGATTTCAGTCAGAGGTTTTAGCCGCTGCCAGCACAATCAATTAACAATATTTCAAACACTACACAACGTACATTTTTTCATTGAGTCCGTCTCATTAAAAGATGATAGTCATAATTATAACCATCGCAATAAGGTGAACATCATTTTCTCAAGATCCAATTTTGTAAAAATAGATACTTAAATTTTATTCAATTCTGCAAAGTCTGATTAGCGTCCCAAGTCTGAATCAATTTTCTTGCTGCTCTTGCTTCATCTAGGCGCCTAACAGGAGTATTGCGAGGAGCTTGATGAGCAATTTCAGTACCGCTATCTTGCATTTGTTTTGCAACTTGTTCAAAAGCTTGAGCTAATTGCTCCAAAGTTTGGGGACTTTCGGTTTCTGTAGGTTCTATCATCAAAGCTTCTTCTACAATGAGAGGAAAATTGATTGTAGGGGCATGAAATCCTTGTTCTAATAGCATTTTTGCCACATCCATTGCATGTAGTCCAGCTTTGCGCTTTTCTTTGCCAATAGAGGCAATAAATTCATGCATATTAGGACGGTCAAAAGGAATTTCATAAATTCCTCTCAACCTATGACGAAGCCAATTAGCATTTAGGACTGCTGTGTTGGCTACTTTTCTCAATCCTTCAGCACCATTTGCCAACAGATACCCATAGGCCCTTGCAATTACTACAGCATTTCCATGCCAGCTATGAAGACGTCCAATTGAAGTAGATGGCATCTGTTGCCATCCGAACTTTAAAACCGAGTCATTTTCAAGTCTGACAGGACGAGGACCTGGTAGAAAAGGAATAAGTTTTTCACTCACGGCAACAGGTCCAGCCCCTGGACCTCCTCCCCCGTGAGGAGTAGCAAAGGTTTTATGAACATTGACATGGACAATATCAAAACCCATATCTCCTGGTCTTATGACTCCTAAAATAGCATTTAGATTTGCTCCATCATAATAAAGCAATCCTCCAACTTCATGAACGGCTTTAGCAATTTGAGCAATTTCTTCTTCATAAAGTCCCAAAGTATTTGGATTGGTAAGCATAATTCCAGCTACATCTTCATCTAGTAGATCTTTAAGAACTTCAAGATCTACTAGACCTTTAGAGTTTGAAGGAACTGTGACAACTTCATACCCTCCAAGTCGGACTGAAGCAGGATTGGTGCCGTGAGCAGAATCCGGGATAAGAACTTTTTTCCTATTTTGACCCATATGGTTATGCCAAGCTCTCATCAACAATAATCCAGTCATTTCCCCAGCGGCTCCAGCAGCAGGTTGTAAAGTTGCAGCTGCCATTCCAGTAATTTCACACAAAGAAGTTTCAAAATTTACCATCAGTTCAAGCCAACCTTGAATAGATGAAGCAGGAGTTGCCGGGTGAACTGCAGAGACACCAGCCAAAGTAGCTATATAATCAAATATTTTAGGATTATATTTCATTGTGCAAGATCCCAAAGGATAAGCACCTACATCTACAGCATAATTTCGTTGAGATAGCCTAGTAAAATGAGCGACAATGTCTCTTTCTGACATCTCAACTAACTCTAATGGCTCTTGACGTTGATATTGAGGAGGGATAATAGAATCTAGTTCTATGTCAGGTATGTCAGTATCGGCAAAAGACCAAGACTTACGACCACGATGAGAATATTCAAAAATAGTAGGTTCTGAATCATTGCCCATCAATGGAGAACTAGAGGCTTTACCTGCACCAGGAGAAATCATTATGCAACTACCTTTTCTAAACTTGCGATGAAACTTTCTATTTCTTGTCTGGTTCTTTTTTCTGTAACACAGATCAATAAAGAATCTTCAAACTCTGTGTCTTCAAAACCTTGGCTTAGAGCTATTCCAGCCAAAAAGCCTTCTTCTAGAAGTCTCTCAACTGCCACTTCAGCACTTATGGGTAAATTTAGAGCAAACTCTTTATAAAAAGCAGAATCAGATACCATCTTTACCCCCGGAATCTGTATTGCTAACTGTTGACAGTAATAAGCTGCTTTTGCTGTCATAGTAGCTGCTTGTCTTATCCCTCCCGTTCCAAGCCAACTCATTTGTATAGCAGCAGCTATTGCCATAAGAGTTTGATTAGTACATACGTTGGAAGAAGCTCTTTCTCTCCTAATATCTTGTTCTCTGGCTCTAAGGGTACTTACGTATCCCTTTTTAGATTCCACATCTACAGTTTCACCAATTAATCGACCAGGTAGCCTTCTTACAAGGTCTTTTTTGACTGAGAAAAGACCCAAATAAGGTCCACCAAAACTTAGAGGAACTCCTAAAGATTGACCCTCTGCAACTGCAACATCTGCATACTTACCAGGAGATTCTAATATAGACATAGCAATTGGATCATAAGCAACTATAAGCATTGCCCCTAAAGAATCTGCAACTTGGCGAGCAAGTTTTAGATCTTCTATTATTCCTAAATAATTAGGATACTGAACTAACAAAGCAGCAGGAGGCTCAGAGCCTTTCAAGCTATCCCAATTTGTTTTACCATTTGATAAAGTTGTTTTTGAAATCTCTTGCCCACTTCCACTAGCAAAAGTTCTTACAACTTGAGCCCAATTAGGATTAAGTCCCCCCGAAAGCCAAATCCCAGACCTACCAGTAGCGGCTGTGGTTAGATTGGCAGCTTCAACACAAGCACTTGCCCCATCATACAAAGAAGCATTTGAGACCTCTAACCCTGAAATTCTAGATATGAGAGTTTGAAATTCAAACAGAGCTTGTAGTACTCCTTGAGAGACTTCGGGCTGGTAAGGAGTATAAGAAGTAACAAATTCAGATCTAGAGCCCACAGAAGAAGTAACAGCTGCGATGTCGTGATCATAAGATCCCCCACCTGCAAAACAAACTAAATCTTCAACTGAAGAATTTCTCTTAGCAAAAGATCTAAAGGTTTTTGCTATATCGGGCTCAGACATAGCACGACCAAGATTCAATTCCCCTTTTACCTTGAGGGCATCTGGAATCATATTAAACAATTCATCAACGTTATTGAGACCAATAAATGAAAGCATTTGTTGGATTTCATCATCACTGTGTGGAATGTAATTAGGCATAAGTCGCTTCCTCGTTAGGATTTCTGAGAAGATTTTTTAGCAACGAAAGGCAACTTAATTGCCGTTACTGTTTGTTTTTCGGTTTTCATATCAATTTCAAACTGAGTTTCATTGATATGGTCAACATCTAAAAAGGCTAAAGCTATTCCCTTGCCCAAAATAGGAGAAAAATTACCACTTGTGACAAAACCTACATTTTCTCCTTTGGCGTCAATTACTTTATAGCCTTGTCTAGGCGGTCTTCTGGTTGAAGATACAAGACCCACAAGCTTTCGTTTTATTCCTTGACTCTTTTCTTTCTCTAGAGGTTCTTTGCCCCTAAAAGAAGCTTTAGACCATCCCACTGTCCATCCAAGTCCAGCTTGAAGCGGAGTAATTCCAGCACCTAACTCATGTCCATGTAAAGGAAGACCTGCTTCTAAGCGCAAAGTGTCTCTAGCTCCCAACCCTGCTGGAATTGCCCCAGCTTCAATTACTTTATTGAAAAATTCTTGTGCCACACTAGATGGAACGCTACATTCCAAGCCATCTTCTCCTGTGTAGCCAGTTCCAGCAGCCATACATTCTACATTGTTCCAGACAAAATTTATTACCCCAAAATAAGGTACCTCAGCGGCTTGGGGAGATACTTTTTGCATAACTTGTCTAGCCAAAGGACCCTGTATTGCAATCAAAGCTCGATTTGGTCTTACATCTTCTGCTTGAGGTAATGCTTGTTGGACACGTTCTACATTAGAAGCATTTGGCATTACTTCAAAACTGTTGGGACCTGACCACCAAATAATAATGTCGTCTAATACAGAAGCATCTTGTGGATCTAAAAGGTGAGTATATTGGGCTTTGCCTACAGATATTTTAGATAGGTCATTAGAAAATTGTTCTTGAAGTAGTTCAAAAGAACCTTCTCCTTCAATATGGAGGTGACCGAGATGACTTACATCAAAAACAGCTGCACTTTGACGACAAGCAAGGTGTTCTTTAATAGTTCCACTTGGATAAGATAGGGGCATTTCCCAACCGCCAAAAGAAACCATTTTGGCATTGAGTTGACGATGAAGCTGATCTAAGGAAGATTGTTCTAGGGGCATTTATAATATCTTATTTGAAATATTGCTCAATAAAAGCAGTATTGAAAAAAATTTCACTCTTATTTATCCAATCCGTATTTATTATTTATAAAAAAGGTTTCTTTATAAAACCGAATTGGTCGCCCAATGCAAGTATTAGAACTACAGCAAAAAAAGCTGCCTGCAGCCATAAAATATTATGTTTTAACTTATAAGCCTGTTGGACGCTTTTGAAAAATAAATAAGCTGAAAAAGCTATCACAAAAGGCGTAGGTATAATCACTTTTTCTCCATTCTCCAACCTAAAGCTAGTCTAAAAATACTTAAGCCAATCC